>JBBSAR010000240.1:0-6639 GCA_038252125.1 Desulfatiglandales bacterium | reverse complement strand
GTTGCCCGCCATAATGGCCGGGTATACGCTTGACAGGAGACCCAAAAAGATCGCTCCGCCAAGTACGCTCGCGGCCAGGGTAGGATTGAATACCAGATGCACATCCATGCTTTCCGTAAAAAAAGGAAGGCTGAGTTTTGTGGCGCCCAGTCCCATGATATACCCCAGAACACCGGCCATGGCGGAAATGACCGCTGCTTCGAAGAGGACTATACGCATCACATGACTCTTCTTAAAGCCGATGGCCATGAAGACGCCGAATTCGGATGTCCTTTCCCGGACGCTTCCCATCATGGTTACGAGAACCACAAGACCGCCTACAAGCATGACCAGCAGAGAAAGCCCATACGCGAATTTATTGAAGTGTCCCAGCGTTGCCATTCGTCCTTCCACCACCTGTCTTATGGCCATGACCTTGGAACCGGGAATGACCTTGGAGATCTGTATCACCATGTCGTCGATGGGACAGCCGGAACAGAGAGCCGCGACCTCCGCCATGGAAATGCGGCCTTCCTTGCCCAGGATTTTCTGGGCTGTCTCCAGTTGGGCAAAGATAATCTGGTCGTCCTGCGACCCCGTAGCCTGGATGATCCCCGTGACCTTGAGGGGCGTTCCGTTTGCATCCAGGGTGTCGCCCTCCTTGAGCCCCAAAATGTGGGCGGCCTCGGACCCCATCAGGATACCCTCCTTTCCGGGGGCTTTTCCCTTGATGTTCCACCAGGGTCTGAGAATGGGCATCACCTCAAAATCCACGCCGGCCAGGAGAACATTGCTCCCGCTAACCTTCAGGGACCCCAGAACCATGGGGCCCACGGCGGCAACATTGGCGGAATTCTTTATCCCTTTGATCTTCAAAAGGTCTTTCTGAAGAATTTCCTTCATTTCAAAGGAGATTCCCCCGATGGCCATGCCCCCGTAGGTGAGGGAAAGGTTTTCCGTCTTGGGGAGGATCATGATATTGGCGCCGTATTTTTCCAGTTTGTGGTTGATGTCCCTGGTCATGGCATCCACCAGGCTGATGAACGCAACAACGGCGGTAACTCCGACCAGGAGGCCGATCAATACGAAGATGGCCTTGGCCTTGCGCCGTTTCAGGTTTCCCAGAGAGATATCGGACAATTTCATGATTTGCCTCCCTTTGAGAAATCAAAATATTGTTTGCCTGCAAGGATGTCGGACGTCTGAATCACCAGTTTGTCTCCCGTGATGGTCCGTTTCAGGGGCGCCGGGTTGCATCCGCCCTTCACCTCGTTGATCTTCACCGAGGCAAATCGTCTTCCGCAGTTTCTGCAGACCATGACATCCCCATCCTGGTAGTACCCTTTTCCGCTGGGCCAGCATACGTCGCAGGCATCAAAAGCCGCTCTGACAACGCCATCGGAGCTTTTCAGTATAAAGTATTTGACCACGATTCCATCACCGGCCGTTAAGTCGAAATGTTTTGCTTTTCCATCCTCGAACATGGCAACGGGATAAGATACTTCCGTTGCCGCGGTGATTTTTTCCGAACTCTGTCCATCTTTTTTGAAAAACAGGACCGCGACCACAAGAACCAGTATCACTGTCACACCGATAGCCGCGTAAGTTACCGTCCCCTTTTTTTTGCTTTTATCCCCCAGGACGGCTGCTTTTTTTTCTGAACTTGCTTTCTCTATGGATGCTGATTTTTTCTTTGACATGATATCCTCCATCTTTCTTCTTGACTGTATTTGGTATGTATCCTCTTGACTGTCGGAATAGCTCGCAAAACCGTCCCTTCACGGAAAATTCCATGGTGGAATGGGCACGCTTTTGCGTTGGTGAATGAGAATAAACGGGTGTGTATGTCGGGTTTCAGCAGAAACAAGGTTCAACTGCTAAAAACCGGCCGGATGAATCAACAGAGGAAGGAGGCATTCCTGAGATACAAGGGAACCGGAGCGGCTCTCGGATGGATTGCGTAATCTGCAATGGCCCGATTACGGTAGCTGTTCAGGGCATGAAGGTCAGACACGACAGCGTAAATTCCCGCAATGGTAAGACGATCGATACGCGGGGATTTGGTTTTATTGGTTATGCCCTGGGTTCTTTTCTGCGCCTTTTCCAGGTGGCAGCAGACCGGCGGGGCCTCGTCGGGTTTTTCTGCTGGAACAGACAAACCTATCTTTTCTAAAATGTCTTCATGGAGATTACACAAGGACAGTTTAACATCAAAGCCACCCGTATGGAACGGCTTTGGGCGCAGAAGATCCTTTTGATCTACTTTTGGGGCTTTTTCACAACATCTTTCTCGGCATACATCCAGACCCTGTGCGAGACCTGAAGTGGCCAGCAGGAGAGAAAGGATGCATGAGATCAGATAAAAAAGGACATTCTTGCGTTTCATCAATCTTGTACTCTCTATAAAGAGAAAGAATGCCTGCTCAAAATGTCAGGCTTTGCATTGCCGTAAATCTCAGGATAAAAAAAGATATATCGAAACGATTCATTATTCTATACCGTTTGAGTATAGAATAATGGTGGTGAAGGGCCGTGTCAAGAAGAATAAAAAGGTCCTGTAGCAGAAATCTTCATCCCCTTCCCAGGAGATGAACCTATTCGGGTAGGGAACCCGAGGATTTCCCATGGGAATGCATGGATGGTGATTATGAAATCGGTTTCCGTGCCTTTTTATTTTTAAATCCAATCAGCAATGAAGGAAGGACGATCAGGAATAGAGACCCTGAAAAGAGGAGTAAAAATGGCGAAATACCGAAGCTTGCAGGCAAGAATCCGAAAACAATGGCGACAACGGCGGTGATCAGTGCGAAAGGCATCTGGGTTCGTATGTGATCGTGGGGTTCTACTCCGCATGATATGGAGGAAACGATGGTGGTGTCGCTGAAGGGGGAGCAGTGATCCCCAAATACGGCGCCGCTGAAAACAGCTGCTACCGCAAGATGCAGGTAGGATTCCTGCAGATGCGGGGCCATGGCCTGGCAGGCCGTGGCGGCTATTGGAATTGCAAGAGGGAAGAGTATCCCCATGGTTCCCCAGGAAGTTCCGGTGGAAAATGAAACAAGCGAACCGGTGATAAAGATTAGGGAAGGGATAAGCACCGAGGCGTTTGTCTCTGTTATCAGGGAGGAAAGGTATCGGGCCGTTTCCAAGGCGCTGAGGACGCTCCCCAGCATCCAAGCCGAAATCAGGATGAAGATTGGACCGATGAGCGATCGTACCCCGTGTTTGAACGAAACGAGCCCTTCAAGGATGCGGCTTGAGCCTTTGGAGGGATACAGGCCTATGGCGACAACGGAAGCAAAAAGGCTTGAGAGGGTCAGCACGAGTGGCCCGGCATCCGATCCGAAAGACGCGGCAATCCTCCGGAGCGTGACGGGCAGGAGGGATTCGGAACAGCCCAGCAGGTAAAAACCGAAAAGGAAGGATAAAATCAGGACAAAAACAGGGATGATTACCGTGTGTATTCCGGCCCGCGTTTTCCGGTCGTCCTCAATGGATTGGATGAATGACGTTCCCGCGGCCGGGGTTGAATCCTCGAAGAGTTTCATGGACCCGGGATTGAATTTTCTAAAAATAGAGACAAAAAGCAGGACCAGGGTGAACCAGCAGTAAAAATTGGAAGGGATCGATCGGAGAAACGCCATATATGGATTAATCTGTAGGCCCGCAAGTTTATATCCTTCCCTGATCATGCTCATCTGGTAGGCGACCCAGGTGGATACGAAGGCCAGACAGGCTACGGCCGAGGAAGTGGAATCAGCAATATAGGCCAGTTTCACGCGCGATACCCCGCATTTGTCGGCCATATCCTTACAGACCCGGCCGACCATCATGCTGTTGGCCAGCCCGTCGAAGAAACAAAGTATTCCTAAGCCTGCCGCGGCTGTCTGCAGGCGTTTGGAGGCATCGCCTCCCTTGCGAAGAAAGAATCGAAGAATGGTCTGAAATCCGCCTCCCCCATCAAGAATGGCGGCAAAGCCTCCGAGGAGAAAAGTGAAAACGATGGCGCCCATTTTCCAGGAGCTTTCCAGGCTGGGCGCCAGGTGCAGCGTGAAGAGATGTAGAAAGGCCTGCCAGGGGTTTCCGTTTGAGAGAAGAAGGGAGCCTGCCAGCGCCCCTGATAAGAGGCCCCAGATGGCTTTGCGAGTTGCCACCACAAAAAACAGCGCAACCATCACCGGCCAGAGGGTTTTGAGCGGCGTATCCCAGGCCACCATAATCCAGGTGCAGGCAAATAGAGCAAATGCCGAAAACAATCTTGACTTGTTCATTTTGTGGGGCTCATCTGCAAGTCCAGAGTTGGGGCCCTTAGATCATGAACGGCCTGAATTGCTCCTTGTCCGGTACGGGAACCGCGACAATCTTTTCCCCGGTGTTTTTTATGATTCTCAGATCGCACGAATCTCTGTCCCTCGCATCGCTGTAGGCTGCAGCCATATGGCATGCCAAATCCAATTGCTCCTGGGAAGGTTCTCCGGAGACTAATACGGTCGGCCCCGGGACAGATATAGAGAAAATCAGAACATCGTTTCTTCCCGCAAGATTTCTGAGGACGGTGTTCTCTTTCTTGTTTCGGCCTACGATCACTTTCATCCGCGGGGCAATCCTGAAATGCCGGCCGACTTTCAACAGGTCGATATGGCTAACGCCTTGATGTTGCTCGAAGTCGAACAAATCTTTCAGTTTTTTTGAGAACTCTTTCTCCGTGAGAAGGCATCCGCCCGCGGGGGATGGATAATCGGTAAGGCTCAGTTCTTTGGCCATAGCCATTTGGGGTTTTCTCGATCGCCCCTGTAAGTCCATCAGAAGGTCTCTATTTATCCATCCCTTTTCTTCAGGAACCGTTATGTCTAAAAGTTTTGCCGAAAGCGGTCTCAGAATGAGCCCCGTCATCCCACTTTCCTTTTCCACCAAGGCAAGGGAGCGCCTGTTCTGGGACATGGGTCTCTGCCCTAAAACTTCCCCGGTTATAATGAAATCGGCGCCCTCATCCTGCATCATTTCGCCGGCGATGCGGAACATGAGGGCGTGGCAGTCGATGCAGGGATTCATCGCCGATCCGTGCCCGTGTTTCGGGTTCCTGATAACCGGGAGGTGGCGTTCCGTGATATCCACTACCCTGAATGGGATGTCCAATTTGCGGGACGATTCTCGGGCCTTTGCTGAGGTGAAAAAAGGGGTCTCAAAAAAAAGGGCCAGAACATCGATGTTCTGAGCCCTGACGAGGCTTGCGGCCAGCATGCTGTCGAGCCCCCCTGAAAAAACGCAGATAGCTTTCATATTTTTAAAAGGAGTCTACAACCCCACCTTGGTCAGTGTTTCCAAAATCGATTTCTGCTCTTCGTTCAGCTCTTTCGGGATATGAATGCCGATCACCACAAAGGCGTTCCCGTTCCCGTTTGCTTTGGAAGACGGCATCCCGAATCCTTTAAGTCTGAACTTGGCATTGTCTTGTGTTCCAGGTGGAATTTTGAGTTTTAGAACCTTTTGATGTATGGTGGGAATTTCGATTTCCGTTCCTAAAACCGCTTCGGAAAATTTGATTTCCTGTCTCATGTACAGGTCGTCCTCTTCTCTCTTATAGAGAGGGTGGGAAAGCTCCTTGATCTGAACGAGGAGATCGCCTGGCGGCCCCCCATTGGACCCCGGGCGGCCTTTCCCCCGAAGTCTCAGTTTCTGCCCTCCGGTAATGCCCGCGGGGACCTTTACGGTTACTTTTTCCTGGCTTCCGTCAAGCTGATAGGCGATCTCTTTTTTGGTGGTAATGCAGAGCTCTTCGAGAGTCATGGGCAGTTCGTAAATAAGGTTCTGGCCTTTCGAAGCGTGCTGGTTTTGAAAACCGCCATAACCCTGTCCTCCCATGCTTCCAAACATATTCCCGAAATTCGATTGCCCTCTGCCACCGCCTCCTCCGGCAAAACCAAACTCCCTGAAAATACTTCCCAGATCGAATCCCCTGAAGATGTCTTCCTGAGAGTATCGTTTCTGAAAACCATCCGCTCCAAACATGTCGTACTGTTTTCTCTTCTCAGGGTCCCTCAATACTGCGTAAGCTTCGTTAAGATCTTTGAACTTGGCCTCTGCGTCATCATTCCCGCGGTTGTGATCCGGGTGGTATTTCAAAGCCAGTTTTCGATAGGCCTTTTTGATCTCTTCGGCGGAAGCCGTTTTTGGAACTGCCAAAATTTTGTAGTAATCTTTTCCGGGCATATTTTTTAAATAATCTGGGGTGCTAAAGGGTTTATGTTGTTCCCAGAAATTAATCATGGGGAATGAGAAGTCAACTACGGATAGGGCTCGAAAAACCGATGTTCCCACAATAAACGGATGAAAAACCACCGATCAGGATGCGCTTCCGAAGACCTTCTTTAAAAGTTCCGTGCCTCTTGCGGCCGGGTCCTGCCGTATTTTCTTCTCTTCCTGGCCCAGCATATAAAAGAGTCCTTTCAGGGCGCCGCCCGTTACATAATCGTCCAGGTCAAGATTGAGGCCTTTTGTAAAAGGAAGGCCCTGGATCTTTTGGGTGAGGGCCTGGTATTCGCCGGTTGTTCCGACTTGAGACATACTGTCTTGGATAATGGGACGAAACGCCTCGGTCAAACGCGTGGAACTCTTTTCCCTCAGATAGTCCGTTGCCGCCGTATCACCACCCTTGAGGAT
>JBBSAR010000239.1:0-6648 GCA_038252125.1 Desulfatiglandales bacterium | reverse complement strand
GATATTGTTCTTGCTCCCGGTAAAAAAATTGTCCAGGCACAGGACGTCATGTCCTTGAGAAACAAGACGATCGCACAGATGGGAGCCGAGGAATCCGGCGCCGCCGGTAACGAGGATGCGTTTCTGGTTTCCAATCATGTTTTATTTCTCCTTCCTATCCCTCAAAAGTGGGTTAACGGGGGCTTTCCAATGGGAAAAACATTGAAACCGATATGGAACAGGCCCTTGTGGTCCAGGATGTTTCTGCCGTCGAAAAGAAAAGCCGGCTTGTTCATGAAACGGAAGATCTTTTCATAATCCAGATCCTTGTACAGATTCCATTCGGTCATAACGGCGATGGCATCGCAATCGATCGCCGCCTTGCAAGGGTCTTCTTCGAAGGTAATGCATTTCGACACATCCTGCAGGTCCAGGGCTGCATTTCCAAGGGCTTTGGGATCGGTGATCACCAGGTTTGCTCTTTCTTCCAGCAGTCGTCTGGCAACGAAAATGGCAGGGCTCTCTCTGGTATCCCCGGTATCCGCTTTGAAAGCGAAACCAAAAAGGCAGATCTTTTTGTCGGCAAGGCTGTTGAACATGGTGTTGAGCATGTTCAGAACGAAGCGTTCTTTCTGGTATTCGTTTATCCGGACAACCCCTTCCCAGTAATCGGCCACTTCTTTGAGGTCATACGACCGGCAAAGGTAAACCAGGTTCAATATGTCCTTTTTGAAGCAGGATCCTCCAAAACCTATGCTTGCGTTTAGAAACCGGTTGCCGACACGGCTGTCCATGCCCACGGCCCTTGACACTTCCTCTATTTCCGCATCCGTCTTTTCGCACAGTGCGGATATGGCGTTGATGGAGGATATCCTCTGGGCCAGAAAGGCGTTTGCCACCAGTTTGGAGAGTTCGCTGCTCCAGATGTTGGATGTCAGGATTCTTTCTTTAGGGACCCAGTTGGCGTAGATTTCCACCAGGGTCTCCCTCGCCTTTATCCCACCGGGTGTTTCATTGGATCCGATGAGTACCCGGTCCGGATCTTCCAGGTCGCGGATGGCGGTTCCTTCCGCAAGGAATTCCGGATTGGAAAGGACATGAAACCGGATGTCGTCGTCTTTGGATGTCAGTATCCTTTTCATGGCCTGGGCGGTTTTTACCGGGAGCGTGCTTTTTTCAACGATGATCTTGTCCGAACAGGCGCATTGCCGGATCTGCCTGGCGGTCTTCTCCCAATACTGCAGGTCAGAGGCCATACCCGCCCCGGCGCCGAAGGTCTTGGTGGGCGTATTCACACTCACAAAGATAATCTCCGATTCCCGGATTCCCGCTTCGATCTCCGTGGAGAAAAAGAGGTTCCGGCCTCTGGCGCTTCTTACAATCTCGGTGAGCCCGGGCTCATAAATGGGGAGTTCATCGGAGTTCCATCGGGCGATGCGGTCCGGGTTGATATCAACCACGGTGACCTTGTATTGTGGACATTTGTGGGCAATCATCGCCATGGTGGGGCCGCCCACGTACCCGGCCCCGATGCAAAGGATATTTCTTTTAAAATGCATGGTCGCTTCTTCTCCTTCCTGGTTGCGGTCAGATGTTGCCTTTCAGCCCTTTATTCCTTTTTTGGGGATCTCCTCTTAATATAAATCTCCCGTTTCGGGTAAGGGATTTCTATGCCTTCTTTGTCAAAAACCTCCTTGACATGATCCGTGATATAGGAAATCGTATCCATGCGGCGACGGGGATTGCTGATCCAGACCCGTGCCTGCAGGTCTACTGAAGACTCGCCGAAACTCCTTACGACCACCTTCGGTTCAGGCATTTTCATGACCCAGTCCAGTTCAAGACAGATCTGAACGATAATTTCTTTTGCCCGTTTCAGGTTGGATTCGTAGGAGATGCCTATGGCCACGCCCGCCACGCCCGCGCCGGCGACAAAAGGCATTACGTTTAGGCCCAGCTTGTCCAGGGCCATGATGCCCCCCGCGGTGAAGATCACAATCCCCGAGAATTTTTTGGAAAGTTCAATAATCACATCGTCCATTTTCCGTGTTCTCCACAAGGAGATATCCGTCCGGTTTTAAACGGGCGAAAATGGTTGCCCCGGGGCAGGGCGCCACCAGTTTTTTATGGTAATCGCGGCCCAGCACCTGAAAGAGTTCCACGCAGCACGAACAGAGCCACGCACTGCGGTTGATGGAGTAGGGGATCGGACCGCGGCTGTCCTCCATGAAAAAACGGGGATGAATAAAGTTTGCATGGTTGACCGTATGGGAACGGTAGAGCGCATCATAGTCCGCGGGTTCGGCGCCCAGTCTGCGCGACCATCTCAGATAGATCCGCTTTTCTATTTCCTGCACTTTTGCCCACTCTTCCGGCATATTTTCCTTGAGTTTTTCCTCTTGAAACAGTTCTGCTATCTCTTTTCCCGTGGCGAGTTTCGGGGGCTCAAAGTTTGTTTCAGTAATTATGGCGGATCTTTCTTTTTCATAACCTTTCAGCTCGAACGAACTGACGATGAGAAACTGTCCATTCCTTTCCGATTGCCTGTACCAGCTTCCCTGCCTGGCGCAGGTCTCGCTCCATACCGCGGGCGATACGCTGGCAATTTTATTGATCCGATCGAGCGGGGTGCAGACGATCCCTTTTGCCTTTTTCAGCTTTATGTTTTGCCGCAAAAGCTCTTCTCCGAGCCGGGCCTCCTGACTTGCTTTCATCCAGTAAATATGTTTTTTATATGTGTCTTTCGGTTTCATCAGGTCTTTTTGATAAGATACGAAAAAAGATAATTGATTCAATCTATAGTTTGTTGGTATAGGATCTCCACGTCAGGGAACCTGCTTCTCTCCGGGTAAAAAGGAAAAAACCGGTCGCATGCTCGCGGAGAAAACATATTTGCAGAGACCCATCAGACAGTCAAGGAAAACCTAAGGAGTCGACACTTGAGCAAAAAAATTGTTTTAAAGGATGCATTCAAAGGATATACGCTGGATCAGGATAAAGTCGTTACGCCGGAACAAACGGTTCAGCGTTTCAAGGACCGGCTTCGAAAAGTGGATGCGGACATCCTGGAGAAAACCGCGAGGATCGATAACGGCCGTCTCGATATTCCGGTTTATTTCAGCGTTTGCGGGCGTGATGCGGAGCGGATGATCGGCACAAAGAAACAGATGGGAAAAGGCGGGACCCCCACACAGGCGGAAGCCAGCGCGGTCATGGAACTTGCGGAACGGTTCAGCTTTTTCAGCTTTTCCAAGACAGCCGGAAATTTTTTTGTGGGAGAATATGCAAATCTCAAAGATAAGGCACTTCCGTTTGAGGCCATCGCAAAGTCCGTCCACGACAGTTCCGACGAGTTGGAAAAGAGCCGTCGGATTTTTTCCGAACTTCCCCTCAAATGGACCATGGGATACAACCTGACCAAGGGAGAAGAGGTTCTTATCCCCTTTGACTGGTTTTTTGCCATCAACGAGTTCAACGGCCCGTCGGCCGGGAACTGCGTCGAAGAGGCGATCAGCCAGGGAATCTGCGAACTGGTTGAAAGACATGTCTGTTCGATTGTGAGCAGGGGAAGAATGAAGACGCCTGCGATCCATCCCGATTCCGTCACCGATCCCCTTGTCCTCGATATGTTGAGGAAATACCGAAAGGCGGGAGTGAAGCTGTTTATTTCGGATCTTTCCCGCAACATGGGGATCCCCTCCGTGGGCGTTCTGGCCTATGATCCATCCACCTTTCCCGAAAAAAGCGAAATCGTCTGGACCGCGGGAACCACCCCCGATCCCCAGAAAGCGTTGAGCAGGGCCCTTACGGAGGTGGCCCAGCTGGCGGGAGATTTTAATTCGGGGTCCAATTATGTGGCAAGCGGGCTGCCCAAGTTCCGAGAGCTTTCCGAAGCCGATTTTGTCATGCAACCGGCCTCCGCCATCGATATTTCTTCGTTGCCGGATCTCTCGCACGACAATATCCGGGTGGAAGTGGAACGCTGCGTTTCGGCCCTGGAAAGAAACCACCTGGATGTGCTGCTCATCGATGTGATGCATCCGGCCCTTCAAATACCGGCCTTTTACACCATCATTCCGGGGGCGTATTTCAGAGAGCGGGCGGTGGGAACCAGCGTGGGAATGTTCTCGGCCAAACTTATCTCCCAGAACGAAAATCCGTTGTGGGCACTGGCCCAATTGAAGAAGATGGACCGGTTGCTGCCTGACAAGTATTACGTAAAATTTTACAAAGGGTTGGTTTGTCTTGCTGTCCATGAACATGAAAAGGCCCTTGAGGAGTTGGGCGAGGCCCTCAGGCTGGGACCCAAAGAGGAGGATATCCCCAGCATTTACTCTTATATGGGGGTCTGTTTCAAGGAACTGGAACAGTACGGGAAGGCCATGGAAGTGTTGCGCAAAGCGGAACAATACGATGATGAAAGGACGGATATTTACAATTTGTTGGGCTTCTGTTTCTATAAATTAGGAGAGCATGAAAAGGCGATTGAATGTTTTCAAGAGGTCCTGAAGCTTGATCCTTCCTCTGCCATTGACTACGCCAACATCGCCTCCAACTACAGAGACATGGGCAACAGGGAAATGGCCATCCGATACTATGCATTGGCCTTGGAGTTGGATCAGGGCATTGAATTCGCAAGGGAAAATCTCCACAAGCTGGAGACTGAAGGCGCCGGGCAGGAAGGACGAAAGGGTGTAGATCCATGATTGAAGCAAAAAACCTTACCAAGACTTTCGGTGAAAAACTTGTGGTTGACGACGTGTCCTTTTCGGTGAAAAAGGGCGACGTCCTCGGTTTTTTAGGCCCCAACGGGGCCGGTAAATCAACGACCATGCGCATGATCACCGGTTTTTTCCCGCCCACGTCCGGTACGGCAACCATCGGAGGCAGCGATATTCTTGAGGCTTCCCTTGCGGCAAGAAGGAAGATCGGATATCTGCCTGAAAACGCCCCGGCCTATCCGGATATGACCGTCGCGGGATTTCTCGATTTTATAGCCGGTATAAGGGGTCTGACCGGTCGGAGAAAAAAAAGCCGAATTGAGGAGGTCCTCGAACAGTGCTTCCTGAAAGAAGTGCGTTTCCAGACCATCCAGACCCTTTCAAAGGGCTTTAAACAACGGGTATGCTTCGCGCAGAGCATTATTCATGATCCTGAATATCTCATCATGGATGAACCGACCGATGGGCTCGATCCCAACCAGAAATATGAAGTCAGAACCATGATCAGGGAGATGGCCAGGGATAAGGCGATCATCCTTTCCACGCATATCCTGGAAGAGGTGCAGGAGGTCTGCGGCAGGGCGATTATTATTGCAGGCGGCAAAATCGTCGCTGACGATACTCCCATGGGTCTCAGGGCGAGATCTCCCGTCCACGGCGCCGTGCGTTTTACCGCGAGAAAGGATCCGGAGAAAGACATCCTCACGGAGGCCGAAAGCCTTCCCGGCATTTTGCGTATGGAGATGGTGGAAGAAAACCTCACCGATGTGACGATTCGCATCTTCCCCGAGGACCTTTTCACGTTCAGGCCGGATGCCGCTTTTATGGCTTTGGCTGAAAAGGGATATGCGATTGAGACTTTTTATGTGGAGCAGGGTCGTCTTGATGAGGTGTTCCGCATGATCACCACAGCGGAACAGCCGGAGAGGGAAACCGTATGAACCATTCTTACCACAACACCTTACGCATTTTGAAGAGAGAGTTCTCCGCCTATTTCGGATCTCCCGTGGCCTATGTCTTTATTGTTATTTTTCTACTTCTGAGCGGTTTTTTCACGTTCATGATCAGCCGGTTTTATGAAGCGGGTCAAGCGGATCTGCGAGGCTTTTTCGACTGGCATCCCTGGATTTTTCTTTTTCTCGTTCCGGCGGTGGGGATGCGTTTGTGGGCCGAAGAACGACGCACAGGCACCCTTGAACTGATTTTGACGCTTCCCGTATCGCTTACGCAGGTCATCCTGGGGAAATTTCTTGCCGCCTGGTTGTTTATCGGGATAGCGCTTCTGCTTACCTTTCCCACGTTCCTGACCGCGCTTTACCTGGGCAACCCCGATACCGGAGCCGTTTTCGCGGCTTATCTCGGCAGCTTTCTCCTTGCAGGCGCCTACTTGAGCGTGGGGTGCATGACTTCGTCATTGACCCGGAACCAGGTGATCAGCTTTATCCTGTCCGTTGTTATCTGTCTGTTTCTCGTTTTGGCCGGCTGGCCTCCGGTGACGGACTTCTTCTCGGGATGGGCGCCGATCTGGGTGGTCAATATTGTTTCCGGTTTCAGTTTCATGTCCCATTTTACATCCATTGAAAGGGGAGTGATCGATCTGAGGGATCTATGTTACTATTTGTCGGTCATTTTTTTTATGCTCTTTGCCAACGGTGTGATTCTGCGGAATCGCAGGGCATCCTGAAGGAGAACCGACCATGGAGAAAAACCGAAGTTCCATTCGTCAAAAAACATTCCTGTCCATAACCGGACTGGTCATTTTGCTGCTGATCCTCATTCTTGTGAATATCCTTGTCTCCTACGCCAACCTAAGGTGGGACGTCACCCAGGATCGCGTGTATTCCCTCTCTCAAGGGACTAAAAATATACTGGCTTCCATAAAAACCCCTGTGGTGATCAAATTTTTTTATTCCCGGAGCAACCCGAACATCCCGGCCGGCATCGAGCT
>JBBSAR010000238.1:0-6654 GCA_038252125.1 Desulfatiglandales bacterium | reverse complement strand
TGTTCCCCATCCTAAGAAGGATCTACCTGTTGGTACTCTTCGAAATATATACCGGCAGGCTGGTTGGCAATGGAGGTGAAACAATGAAATATCCGGTAATAATCCATAAAGATGAAAATACGGATTATGGTGTTACGTTTCCTGATTTACCAGGTTGTTTTTCCGCAGGGGACACAATTGAAGAGGCATTAGCGAATGCCGGGGAAGCAGCTGAGTGCCATATTGAAGGTATATTGATTGACTCCGAGCCCGTCCCTGTTGCCAAAAGTATTGAAAACCATAAAAATAACCCGGACTTTAAGGATGGCATATGGGCACTCGTTGAGGTTGACCTGAGCAGGTTGTCTCTAAAATCAAAAAGGGTCAATATCACCATGCCTGAAAGACTACTGAATTCATTAGATTATTTCGCTAAAAAGCATGGCGAGTCTCGTTCTGGCCTTTTAGCGCAAGCAGTTACGGAATACATGGCTTCCCATCAATAGCCAGCATCGGCGAACATCTCATTTAAGACTGACGTGCAGAGGCGGGCGGCCTTATCTGTGTACACATTCGTGGCTTCTCACAGGTCTTGGGTTTTTAATCTGTCAGTTACCCTGCCCAAACCTTAATGTGGCGCTATGGTGCGACACGATGTCGAATAGTTCAAGCGCACTCAGATAGTTATATGGAATATCTGGCATGTTCCTGCCTGTCCCCACGTGGGCGTACTTCCATCGCACTGATGACGGTGGGCAAAACCCCTTGCTGAAGATCAGGAGGGAAAGGGTATGAAAAATATCAAAGTGACATTTTTAGGTACGGGTGACGCCTTCGGCCACGGTGGGCGTCTGCAACCTTGTGTCATGGTCGAGACGGTTTCCCGTCGATTCCTGGTGGATTGTGGGGCCACGGTCCTTATCGCCATGAATCGGTTGGAAATTGAGCCCAACAGCATCGAGATGATCCTGCTCTCCCACCTGCACGGAGACCATTTCGGAGGCCTGCCCTTTTTCATCCTGGATGCGCAATTGCACAGCAAACGAAGATCCCCTTTAACCATAGCCGGACCGAAGGGAACAGCTGCGCGACTGACGAGCGCCATGGAGGTCTTTTTCCCCGGTTCTTCAAAGATTACCCAAAAGTTTCCCATCCACATCATTGAACTGGAACCAAAACACCGCTGGACCTACAACGAGATCTCTGTTCACCCTTTTGAGGCTTGTCATCCCAGTGGCGATACCGCATTTGCCCTTCGTCTTGAAATCGGCGGCAAAAGCATCGCGTTCACCGGAGATACCCAGTGGTGTGAAACCCTTGTTCCCGCATTATCAAAGGCCGATTTGCTGATCGCCGAGGCCTACTTTTACGAAAAGCCGATTAAGTACCATCTCAATTACCAGACCCTGAAGGATCACCTGCGGACCCTGGAGCCAGGCAAACTCCTCCTCACCCACATGAGCAAGGACATGCTGGATCGTCTGGACCAAATAGAGGAACATGCGGCGGAAGACGGCCTGCGGATCGAAATCTGAACAAATTATAATAAGAATCACAATCCTTTACCGAAACCGCTTGACAGTCCCATTTGAAAGGGTAGAATATGCCATAATGTTGAAAAATAGGTCCTTCCCGCGAAAAGAGTCTCTTTTTCTCTGGCCCTGCTCAAACAGAAAATGACTTTTCAAAATGGAATCGCCTCTTTATCATGCACCTCTTGGAAGGATAGCATTATGCGGGTTCACAACATCCTTTTTTTTCAACAACGGCAAAGGAATTTATCGGGTCTTCACCGGCAATAATCAACTAACACATATGAAAAGGAAATAAATGGAAGGAAACACAACCGTCGTATCAGAAAAGGAAGGAGTCTCCGGAACAGACAAGAAGACTCGCCCTTTTCGCAGGCGGTCCCCAAGGAAAAGAAAGCCGAAAAGTATTCGGGCAGTCGACAAACAGGAACAAACCCCCTCCGTTGAAATGGTGACAGACTGGGATGAATCGGAATTTAAAGTCCCCTCCACGGAAGGCAAAACCCGATTTCACGACTTTGATCTTCCACCCCCTCTTATGCATGCCATCAGTGATCTCGGGTTTCAATACTGCACGCCGATCCAGGCTGAAATCCTGCCCAGTACATTGTCCGGAAAGGACGCAAGCGGCCGGGCTCAGACCGGAACAGGGAAAACGGCTGCTTTTCTGATAACTGTCCTTACCAGAATGCTCAATAACCCCATCCAGGGAAATCGAAACCCGGGAACCCCGCGGGTACTCATCGTCGCACCCACGAGGGAACTGGTTCTTCAGATCAGCGAGGAAGCGCGCCAGCTCTCCAAATATTCCGGCAATAAAACAATCTCCGTATTCGGCGGAATGGATTATCAAAAACAGAGGAATATGCTGAACGCGGGTCCCGTTGACATCATCGTCGCAACCCCCGGAAGACTTCTGGATTTTCAACGGCAAAACGACATCGCGCTGAATAAGGTAGAAGTGCTGGTGATAGACGAAGCTGACCGCATGCTGGACATGGGCTTTATCCCCGACATCAGAAAGATCATTCACAGTACGCCCCGAAAGGAGGATCGTCAGACCCTTCTTTTCAGCGCCACACTGACCGAAGCGATCACGAACCTGGCCGCTCAATGGACCCACAATCCCGTAACCGTGGAGATCAAGCCTGAACAGGTTGCGGTGGATACGGTAGATCAGATCGTCTACAACGTAACGAGCGGCGAAAAGCTTGCATTGCTCTTGAACATTATACTTCGGCAGAACCTCGAAAGGGTCCTGGTCTTCTGCAATCGCCGGGACGAGGTAAGACAGCTCTCCAGTATGTTGACCCTATACGGCGTAAACAGTTCCGTGCTCTCCGGTGAAGTCCCCCAGCAAAAAAGGCTTCAGCGTCTGGACGAATTCAAGGCGGGGAAGATCTCCGTCCTGGTGGCAACGGACGTTGCCGGGCGCGGTATTCATATCGAGGGCATGAACCATGTGATCAATTTCAAATTGCCCCATGATCCTGAAGATTACGTGCATCGGATCGGCCGTACAGGCAGGGCGGGCTCGGCAGGCACTTCCATCAGTTTTGCCGACGAAAGAGACGCCTTTTTCATCCCCGCAATCGAAGAGTTTATGGAACGTAAACTGCCCTGCATCGAACCCGACCAGGAATGGCTTGTCCTGCCTCCGAAAACCATAGGGAAGGAAATCCCCCGGCCACGGAAAAAGAAGAAGCCAGATGCCTCCAAAAAGAGAATCCCCAGACAGAGAAGAGAAAGGGCTGCAACGTGATCTCCAGGGACACTCACAAAGGGATTGTTCCCGATTTCGCATGGTTATGAAATATGTCCGGGTTCATGGAAATCCTTTTAATCATTGCTCTTATTCTGGGTATTTTCGTGCTGCCAAAGCGGATGACCAGAAATCAGGACAAGGGTTCGAAGGGTACGGTAGGCCTTAATGACCGTTTCAGGCCCAAGGGATGGACGCGGTTAGCCATTGTGACCTCTATTATCTGGCCGGCCGTTGTCTTTTTTTTCATGCAACCCTGGAACGACCGCTGGTTCCCTTTTCTCTATATCGCGGTCGGCCCCGTAGCCCTGACCTGGGCGATTGCATGGATATTTTCCGGCTTTCTCAGAGAACGGCGCTAACGACATTATGGGCGAAGCGGACATGACTCCGCAATACGGTAATCGCAAAATGGGAGAACTATTTTGAAAGGTTATGTACAGGTATACACCGGGGAAGGCAAAGGGAAGACAACCGCAGTTTTTGGTCTCGCGCTACGGGCCGCCGGGGCCGGACTCAAGGTGTATTTCGCCCAATTTGTGAAAGGAACGAAATATAGTGAATGCCGCGCAGTAGAAAAATATCTATCCGCATTCATTACCCTGAAACAATACGGAATGGGCTATTTCGTTGAAAGAGAACCCAATGAAGACGACAGGCGAATGGCTTCCGAAGGTCTACTGGAAATCAAAGAGATCATGTGTTCCGGAAAATACGACCTGATCGTTTTAGACGAAGCCAATATTGCCCTTTACTACAAGCTCTTTTCCCTGGGGGACTTGCTCGATTTCATCGACGCAAAACCTGAAAACGTTGAACTTGTCATCACGGGCAGGCACGCAGATCCGAAAATCATCGAAAGGGCGGACCTGGTCACGGAGATGAAGGAGATAAAACATTATTATCGTAACGGTGTGGAAGCACGGGTGGGAATCGAGAAATAGCCGGGCATTTCCTTTGAACAATACCATCCCAATATTGAGCGGGATCAGATCGAGACAGAAACTTCCCAGACGAGGTTTCGTGCCTCTTAACCGCCGGATTCCTACGCCGCCTTCTCCAACTTCACCGCACACACCTTGAATTCAGGAATCTTCGCTATGGGGTCCATGGCCGGGTTTGTGAGGATATTGGCGTTGCTCTCAAGAAAATGAAAGGACATAAAAACCAGTCCTTTGCCCACCCGATCCGTCACTTCCGTTTTCAAAGTCACCGTGCCGCGCCTGGAAGACACTTTGATCTCATCGCCCGGGGCAATTCCCAGGTTCTCCGCGTCTCCTGGATTTATCTCCACAAGCCCCTCGCGGACCTCCGCATTCAGGGTAGGCGAGTTCCGCGTCATGGTGGCCGTGTGGTAATGGGCATATACCCTTCCCGTGGTCAGCCAGAACGGATATTCATCATCTACCACTTCGGCAGGCGGTTTATACTCAATGGCGTGAAAAAGTCCCTTTCCACGCGCAAAAACATCCTTGTGCAGAAATTTTGTCCCCGGATGATTTTTATCAGGACAGGGCCACTGGAGCCCATCTCCTTCCAGTCGATCGTAGCTTATGCCCCCGTACGACGGGGTAACCGAAGCAATCTCTTTCATAATGGCTTCCGGGGACTCATAGTTCATGGCGTAACCGAAACGGTTGGAGACTTCCTGAATAATTTGCCAGTCGGCCCGGGAATCGCCAACCGGTTCAATAGCCTTTCGCACGCGCAAGACCCGCCTTTCCGTATTGCTAAATGTCCCTTCTTTTTCCGCATAGGAAGCGCCGGGCAATACCACATGGGCCAACTCGGTGGTAGGCGTACGGAAGATATCCTGAACGATGAGGAGTTCCGCCTTTTTTAAAGCCTTTTCCACATGACTGGTATCCGGATCGCTCTGCATGGGGTTTTCCCCCATCACATACAAGGCCTTTACCGACCCGTCGGAAAGACCCGTAAGCATCTCGGGAACCGTCAAACCGATCTTATCAGAGAGCTTTGCGCCCCAGGCGGACTCAAATTTCCGCTGATTGTCAAACAGGTTCACCGCCTGGTAGCCGGGGTACACATTGGGAAGTGCCCCCATATCACAGGCGCCCTGCACATTGTTCTGCCCGCGTAGCGGGTTCACGCCTGTCGATTCCCTTCCGATCTGCCCTGCAATCATGGCCAGATTAGCCAGGGACTTCACGTTGTCCACACCGGTGGTGTGCTGGGTAATTCCCATGCAGTACACAATGGAACCCCGTTCGGCCTTTGCATAGGATTCCGCGATGCGAATGATGTCTTCCGCATCAACGCCGCTAATCTCCGCCGCCTTTTCCGGAGGATAGTCCGCGACAACCTTCTTCAGTTCCTCAAACCCTTCCGTTCTTTCCTCAATAAAGGTGCTGTTTTGAAGACCACGATCAAGGATCACGTGCATGATTCCATTTAGAAGAGCCACATCCGTGCCCAGTTTTTGTCTCACGTGAATATCCGCTATCTGGGCAAGATGAATCTTCCGGGGATCCGCCACAATCAGTGTCGCCCCCTTCTTCTTGGCGCGGAAAATTCGTGAGGCCACCAGTGGATGGGAGGAGGTGGTATTGGACCCGATGACGAAAATACAATCCGCGTCCGCAATTTCCTCCATGGAATTCGTCATGGCTCCACTTCCAAAAGCGGCGGCAAGACCTGCCACCGTGGAGGAGTGTCAGAGACGCGCACAGTGATCCACATTATTGGTCCCAACGCCTGCCCTCGCAAATTTCTGCATGAGATAATTTTCTTCGTTGGTCACCTTCGCCGAAGAAAGAAAAGCGATGCTGTCGTTTCCCGCCGACTCCTTGATTTCCCTCAGCTTGGTGGCCGTATAATCCAGGGCCTCGTCCCAGGAAGCCTCCACTAATTTTCCATCTTTTCGTATCAGCGGTTTGGTAAGCCGGTTCGGGCTCTGGACAAATTCATGCACGTTCCAACCCTTGATACAGAGTTTTCCCCGGTTGGCGGGGCTGGTCTTGCACGGGATGGTATCTATGATCCGACCGTCAAGCACTTCCAGATAAAAACCACAGCCGCACCCACAGTAGGTACAAGTGGTCAGAACGGTCCTGTAGTCCATAAAAGCTCCTCTCTTTCTGTTTCACTATGTCTGATAAAGCTCAAAGCTGAAGGCTCAAAGCGCACAACCCTTCAGCTTAAAACAGTGTTATTTCTTATTCGGAGGCTCCGCGCAGCACGTTCAGGGGCGATTTCGTATAGGCGTCCTGACCGGGGCGGTACTGAAAATCCTCATCGATGATATCCGCCACCTTTTTATACAGCGTCCTGAGCGGTATATCAGCCGGGCAGACCTCATTGCACAAGCCGCAGTCGATACATCTTCCCACCATGTGTACGGCGCGGGTCAGATGAAAGACG
>JBBSAR010000237.1:0-6664 GCA_038252125.1 Desulfatiglandales bacterium | reverse complement strand
TTTAATCAGAATGCCATATGAGATAAATCAGAAATCGGGGAGGCTTTTGGCTTCCTTGATGGTCCAGCTCCGGATGGTGTGCGTATAGATCATGGTCGTTCGCACATCGCTGTGCCCCAATAACTCTTGAATGGTACGAATAACAGCGCCGTATCTTTACTTTTAGCGAAATATTGCAGTTTCCGAACCCGGACGGAGTATGATTTCAGGGTTTTAGGCGAATAGTGCCTGACTTTTATTTCATTGGATAACTGTTCGTAAGCTGCTCGCCAATTTCCCTTTACACCTGTTTGAGCAGCTTTATTTTGCGATGAATCACGTTTGCTGGTCTCGATCTGGAATTTCGGCTGCAATGGGGCTGCCCGGTACGAATTTTGTGCCTCGCCTACACCCTCTGGATTTGGCTGGCGTTCGGGCAGTTCGCCTGTATCGTCAATGGGTTTTGCCCGGATTAGTTCGTAATAGATATGGATGGCCTCATTTGCCTGTTTTTGCTGGATGTTGGTCTGCCCTTTTTCTTTTAATTTCTGGATAAAATCTGGCAGACTCTCCGAGTTTGATTCACTGAAGCGGTATCTTTGACAGAAATCCAAATAGTACCTCAACCATTTCAAATAGTGGTTATGAAACTTTTGAGGTACTTTTTTCTTGGTCAATAAGACGGCGAACTGTGCATTCAGGGCGGCAGGGATTTTTATCATGATATTTATACCGCAAGGGCATAAGTTTCGTATGAGCAGACAAGCTGCTCAGCTCAGCTTTATCCGTATACGTTTATTTTAATATTTTGCGTGCTAAACGGTTAGAAAATATTACATATACTCGTATTATTCTTGTCAATAATTTATTTTTAATATTTAAGCGGTCAACCGTATAATCACTTGTTATGCACATAGAAACAAGAGGACTTGTCGCTGATGGCAAACAATAACGGTAACGGAAAATCCCTCGAATCCTGGATCTGGGACGCTGCCTGCTCCATTCGCGGGGCCAAGGACGCGCCGAAATACAAGGACTACATCCTCCCGCTGATCTTCACCAAGCGCCTCTGCGACGTCTTCGACGATGAGGTGAATCGCATCGCCGCCGAGGTCGGCTCGCGCAAGAAGGCCTTCCAGCTCGCCAGAGCAAATATTGCCTTTGCTTCGCCCTTTGATCGCCAGCGGCTTCATGAACAGGGTCTCGATGGACTGAGCCCGTCCCGCGTCACCGCCCTGGCACAGGGGCTCGAACCCGAAACCCGAAAAGCGCTCAAGCCGGCCGAGCGTGAGCAACTGCTCCTTGATCGCGGTTACCTTTGGTTCAACCCCGGCAAGGATACGGCCAGCCCGACTGCGGCAGGCCTCCTTCTGGCCGGCAAAGATCCGTCCACACTTTTTCCGCAGTGCCGGATCCAATTGGATGTGTATCCCGGCCGCTCGAATTCAGACGAGGCAGCCATTGCTGAGACGATCCGCACCAATATCCCCGACGCCATCGACAACGCCGTTTCTATCATCCGGAAAAATATCCGCAAGACACCCCGCGTTGTCGGTCTCAAACGTATTGAACTGCTCGAGTATCCAGAGACCGCCCTTCGCGAGGCACTGGTCAACGCCCTCGCTCACCGCGACTACGAAGATCCCAGCCAGCATGTCGTTGTTGAGGTCTTCTTCGACCGCATCGTTATCACCAATCCCGGCCTGCCTGTCGGGCATCCCTCGCTGAAACGTCTTGAAAAAGGCGAAGCCCGGTCCCGGTCCCGCAATCCGCTCATTAGCCAGGGACTCGTTTTTCTTAAGCTCATGGAAGAACGGGGTACCGGCATCCGACGCATGCGGCGCGCCATGCTGGATCATGGGCTGGAACTGCCTTGCGTCGCTCTCGACGAAGACCGTTTCGTGCTCACCCTCCCGGGGCCTGGCGATGATCTCCGCCGGATCAAGGCACCCGCCTCCGCTGCGGAAGCCCTGCCCAAGTCCGTGCTTGCGGAACTCAACCAACGGCAGGTTACTATTTTAAAACGTCTGGCTGACGGGGAGGAACTGACCAGTGCCCAAATGCAGCGTGATTTCTCCGTCACTCGTGATACGGTTGCCCGTGATATGGCTACTCTCATGGAGTTGAAGCTTGCCCGGAAAACCGGCAAAGCCCGCGCCACCCGTTACATTTACGCCCAATCCGAATCGTCAGGAATCGTCAGATGAAAATCTTGAATCGTCAGATTTACCCAACGACAGATAATAAACCTTGATCCTTGAGTCACGCCGTTGGCGTGATCTGCCGGTCTGGGTTGCCATGGTACGTGCGAGTCTCCAAGGACCTTTCCTGCTTAGCCCAACATTAATGGCTATTTTCAGGGAGGTCCCCAGTTTGAGGAGGTTCCTGATTTTGGTACGAGGACGTCTCCACTGTTTCCAATAGCACATGCGCATTCTGCGCCTTAGTCACGCCAAAGGCGTGATCAACTTCCGGGATGGGACGGTAATATTCAGAAATACCGAAATAATTCATCCATCCCCGGATATACTGGGAGAGCTTCTTGTATCGATACTCCATGGAGACGAACCAGCTTCTGCCGGTCAGCTTCTTGATCCTCCGTTTGAACTCGCGGAAGGCCTTATCCGACCATCGGATTTTGGTTCCCTTGAAGGTAAAGCCGAGGCTTCGTTCTGTTGCACCTTGCAAGGGGGTATAAATGCTAACTTACACCCCTCAAGGGGGTACTAAACAGAGCCCGGAGACTGGGCCTTGTATGCCGTGGGCGCTTGCGTCACGCCGAGGGCGTGATTCCCCGAAAAGGCACGGGAAAAACTCTGGCTCATAGCTTTGCCTGAGGCTTCCTCCAGACGGTCCCTCACGGTTCCCCTCTTGCCTTCGCTAATATTTGTGTCCATGTCTCACGACATTAACAGGATTCACCCTGATATGCTGTCGGGATCTGCGTATGGATTCGGAGCCCCTGACAGATATTGATAAGAGAAGGAAATCCATACAACAGAAGGATGCCGCTACAGGGCAGGCACATAGGGGACTTTCACCCCATAAGTTCACGCCCGTGCCGGGCGTACACAAGGAACTCGACCAGACGCCGTGAACAACACAACCAAGCAGAGCTTGATTGTTCCGCCCACGGCGCAGGTCAGCACCGCGATTCGACTTGGGAGAATATGAAAGAATATACAAATAAATTTCGTTCTGCAATTAATGTAACACCTGCAATTGGCTTTAGTCATTGTCAGTTTAGTTGCATTTTTTCTTTGATTGGCAGAAGCAGATATCGTGAAAATCAATCAAAGACTTTTCATGCAACATGTACATTGAATTGTTAAACCTGTGGATCATCATATCTTCACGTTGATGCACACTGGTAACACCCTTTCAGCTATACGAAAAAGGAGGAAATATGAACATCGGTTTTATCGGCATGGGTATTATGGGGAGCCGCATGGCCATGAACCTGTTAGAGGCAGGCAATAATCTCACAATCAGCAACCGTACCCGGGAGAAATCCCAAGTCCTGCTGGACAAAGGTGCAAAATGGGCCGAATCTCCTGCAGAATTGGCACCCGCTGTAGATATTCTTTTCACCATGCTGTCGACGCCAGATGCGGTCAAGGAGGTGGCAACCGGAGAAAACGGTTTCCTCCAGGCTATGCCCAAAGGCACTCTGTGGGTAAACTGTTCAACCGTCGATCCGGATTTCGCCCGGCAAATGGCTGACCTTGCTGCATCACACAGCGTTGGCTACCTCGATGCTCCGGTTACTGGCACCAAAGGCCCTGCCGCCAGCGGAGAATTGGTCTTTCTGTTGGGAGGCAACAGCGGGGATGTCGATAAATGCCAGCCATATTTTGACTGTATGGGTAAAAAAACCGTGCATCTTGGTGATGCCGGCATGGGTTCTTCCATGAAGATGCTCTTTAACGTGATGCTGGGCTGTGCCATGGCGGCATACAGTGAAACCCTTGTGCTGGGCGAGGCCTTTGGCTTCAGCAAAGATGATGTTGCCAGGGCTCTACTCGATGCCCCGGTTACCGCTGCCTTTCTCAAAATGAAACATCCGCTCATCGCCGAGAACAATTTTGAAGAACACTTTCCCCTGTGCTGGATGCGAAAGGATCTTCACCTTGCAGCCGATGCCGCCTACAAGAAGGGAATTGCCCTGCCGGCCTTGAATTCCATAAAAGAACTCTATGGCCTAGCTGAAAAGCAGGGACTTGGTAGAAAGGATTTCGCCGCCATATACGCGCTGCTGGCCAAAGACAGCTGAGGCTGAAAGACTTCTTTATCACCCAACCTGAAACCATTTGCCGGCCATCCTTTTGAAATGCTTATGAGTACCTCATGATCCGGCAATCCTGAGAGGAGAATGATGAGAAAAAACAGCTCTGGAAACGCAGGCGGACAGCAAGAAACCGGCAAGGCCATACATTCCTTTATGGACGTGGTGGCGTGGGAAGCCGAACAATATGCCGCAGGTCACACCTCGCCCATGTCCCCGGTTCTTGAAGAGATTGAGAGCTACACTCTCAAGGAAACCGACTATCCCAGCATGCTTACTGGCCGGGTTGAAGGACGCTTCCTGCAGTTGGTCGTCTCCCTATCGGGATTCAGGGATGTGGTCGATATCGGTACATTCACCGGCTACTCGGCCCTGGCTATGGCCGAATCAGTTCCGCCAGACGGCAAGGTGCTGACAATCGAACATAATCCCGCCAACGCCAACATCGCTCAAGGCTTTTTTAACAGGAGTCCGCACGGCGGCAAGATCGCTCTGCAGCGGGGCGAGGCCATTGATGTTCTCAAGTCCCTGCCGTCCGAAGCAACCGATCTTGTTTTCATCGATGCCGACAAAGCCAACTACCTGGCTTACTATCACGAATCAATGAGGATTCTGCGGGAAGGCGGCCTTATTATTGCTGACAATGCCCTGTGGTACGGCAGGATCTTTGAACCCAAAGATGAGGACAGTAAAGCCATGGCCCTCTTTAACGAAGAGGTGAACGCTGACAACAGGGCGGAGAAACTCTTCCTCACCCTCCGCGACGGCATCTACCTGATCAGGAAAAAAACAACCTGATTTAAATGCTTATTTTGCTGCGCCTTGTTTTCTTTGAGTTTCCCCGGCTGAAAGGATGAATAGACGAAATAAGGGGTCAAGTCGGCTTTTGACTCTTGTTGCAAGTTTTTAATAACAAAATAATGCGCCGGATAAACCGGTGATCATCATGTTGGCCAAAAAAATAGTTTTGACAAGTCTTTGAATGTGGATTATTATAGCTATAAAAAGCCACATTATGGAGATGCGCTATGAGAACCATTCAGATGACCCTCGATGACAATCTTGTCAAAGCAGTCGATCGTGTTTCAAAGGAACTCCACACAAATCGTTCTGCATTCACAAGAAAAGCGCTACAAGACGCGCTTGTCCGTTACAAAATGGAGCAGTTGGAGCGTAAGCACCATCAAGGGTACGAAGAAAATCCAGTTGCCACCGATGAGTTTTCGGTTTGGGAAACCGAGCAGGCTTGGGGTGACGAATGAAACATGGCGAAATACGTTGGTATAAGTTCTTGTCACCAGATAAAAAGCGGCCGGTTCTTATCCTGACACGTGATTCCGTGTTGAAATATCTGGGGGAGGTTACCATCGCTCCCATAACGACTACCGTCCGTGATATACCATCCGAAGTGTGTCTCTCACCGGCTGATGGCACGCCCCAGGATTGTGCTGTGAATTGTGACCATTTACAGACTGTTTCGAAGGGCAAAATCGGATCTTTAATCACATCCTTGTCTCACGCAAAGATGATAGAGGTCGGACGCGCGGTCCGCTTTGCACTCGATATCTAAAATTGTACGCCGCCTGCTCAATTAATTGTTAAATGAATGGGGTCAAGTCTGCTCTTGACTCATCTTGGGAAGAAGGGGGTGTAATGAGACCAGGCGAATTACCTCCGAATTGCATCAGTAGATCAGGGCAGTCAAAACGACACCAAAAATGCCAAAATATATCGTAATATTTGAATCAAAGGAATACATTCAGGGAGTTGTTCCCAGGGCAAACGACTGGGTGGACTACAAATGTATCCTCAAGGTTAAAAACGGTGGAAAAACACCGGTTTCTCTTGATATGGAGTTTGTTCCTCCACATCCATTTTCAGTGAACATGCCATTGGAACACTCAATAAAAGCGGAAAGCATTTCAGCTTTATATGGGAAGGTTGTTAAGTTTCTCGCTCAGTACGGAGTGCAATTTAAAGGATAAAGATCGCCGTACTGGGCACTCCATCCGACACTTTGTGCGCCGTGACCATTCCTTGGCATTCTTTACGGCTCGGTGCGCCCAGTAAAGCGTCGCCTGAGCTTTGGCGTTCGGATAGGCAAACAAAACCTGAGAGAAAGTATGGAAGAGCGACTTAAAAAAAGAGACTGGAAATACATGCGGAGCATCCACGATGAGATGCTTCATAAGCTGAGCTATCATGATGTCAAATATGTGCGGGTCGAAGGGTATCCGGTCGGTTACCATAGCTATCCAAGCAACCGGCGATACGGACATCCGGATTGAAACTGGACTAACGGTCATGCACGATTCTTGGCGGGGGAATGGGTCGAGAGACCCCTGACTTACCGGATAAAGAAGAACCGGATGTGAAATCGAAGCGTCGGAACCGGATTTT
>JBBSAR010000236.1:0-6664 GCA_038252125.1 Desulfatiglandales bacterium | reverse complement strand
GATTCCCGCGTCCGCGGGAATGACGCCCCCGTCTGAATAACCTATGCCGTTACTCCTCGTTCCTGCCGTCCTCCGTGGGAACGAGGACGGAACGGTGAATGACATTCATTCACGGGTATTGCTATTAGCTCAATATCAAGTAATTAATTCATGGCCGCGCTCCTCCGTTATCTCGGATGAATGTCGGGTATAGAGAAAACTGAATTTCCGTTCAAGAGAGAGAACCTCAGTACCTTCGGGGTCCACCGCCTAATACTGGGGAAAAGCGGTCCGAATTTAATCCTGAAGCTGGAACGATAGGCTACGAATTATCTTCCTGCAACGGCCCTTGCGGCAAGGATGCCGCTTGCGGAGGCCTGAAGCAGACCCCTGGTGATGCCTGCTCCATCGCCGATGGCAAATAGATTTTCTATTTCGGTTTCCATTTCAGAGGTTAGGTCAATCCTGTTGGAATAGAATTTGACTTCCACGCCGTAGAGAAGGGTGTGCCTGGAGTAAACGCCTGGTGCGATTTTCTCAAGGGCCTGAAGCATCTCGATGATGCTCAGGAGATGGCGGTAAGGAAAGACAAAGCTCAAGTCACCCGGGGTCGCATCCCGGAGGGTCGGTCTGGTAAGACAACGATCAATACGTCCTCGAGTGCTCCGTCTGCCTGCCAACAGATCGCCCAGCCTCTGAATGATTACTCCTCTGCCAAGCAGATTCGCCAAACGGGCGATGTAATGACCATAGGCAATGGGATCATCGAACGGTTCCGTGAACGCACTGCTTACCAGAATCGCAAAGTTGGTGTTTCCACTTTTCTTGCCGGCATAGCTGTGCCCGTTCACGGTGACAATTCCACTATTTTCCTCCGTCACCACCTCACCGTACGGATTCATACAGAAGGTGCGCACTTTATCATCGAATGTTTTTGAATAGTGAATGAGCTTTGATTCATAAGCCGTGTCCGTAATTTCCTTAAGCACCGGGGCCGAAAGTTCCACGCGCACGCCAATGTCCACGGAGGTGGCCCTTGTTTTCAACCCCAGGGAATCAGCCTGTTTTTTCATCCAGCGGGCGCCTGATCGGCCCGGAGCGACTATGACAAACCTGGCGGGGATCGTTTGACCGTCAGCAAGTTTCACCCCTTGAATTCCGCCATTTTCAGCTATGAGTTCCAGGACTCCGCATTCCGTGCGTATGTGTACCCGTCCGGCCAGAGATCTCTTAAAACTTTCCAGGACAGATTGACAATTGTCCGTACCGATATGGCGAATACGGTCCGGCAGGAGTTGGAGGTCGGCCATGCGGGCTCTATCGGCTAACGCTTCCAATTGAGGTGAACTTTCGCCAAAAATGCGGTCAGGCGCCCCGTTAGCCGCATAAATCGCATCCGTGTTCTTCAACAGCTCGTACAGAGGCCCCTCTTCCATGAATTCATTCAGGACTCCCCCAACTTCAGTGGAAAGGGTAAGCTTTCCGTCGCTGAACGCGCCTGCGCCTCCCCACCCGCAAAGTCTGTCTTCGGGATTTTGCCGCTCCCGTTTATCGATATCTTTTCCCTGCTCCAGCAACAATATTCCTTTTATACCCAGGTCCGCGAGGGTCAGGGCCGCAAAAATGCCGGCAGGACCAGCACCCACAATAACGACGTTATAATCCATAGTGTCACCGAAAGAGTATTTTGAAAATAGGTAAAGAAAAACGCGTTAGGATTTGTATGATACTCTTGGAGGTATCATACATTATTTCCACATCGTTGTTAAGAATAGATTGATTCTGACACATTGCCTATCTATAATGAATTAAAGGCGGACTGATTCGGAAACTGGAATTTCTCTCTGAAATTCGCAACATCTCTGAGCGGAGATCTGTTTTACTTGACACGTTTCGGTTCACCTGCCTATTATTCCTACGCTCATCGGTTGTCAGTTGGCTTCTTGGCGGAAATTAATGGATAATAAAACAATGATCATCAAGAAAGGTCCCCTCTTGCCCCTCTTACTTTGCCTGGGGTTACTCCTCTTCCATTCAGGTTGTTCCGATAACAAAGAGAACTCTTTAGACCGGGTTAAACGTGCGGGAAAAATTAGTTTCGGCATGAGCAGTGAGTATCCGCCCTTCGCCTTCTACAACAAAAATGGGGAACTGGAAGGTTTCGATGTGGATATGGCGCGCGAAATAGCCAAAAGACTGGACGTCGAATTGAACCTTGTCGTAAGAAAATGGAGCGAAATAATCGATGGCCTTCTCGATGGATCTTATGATGCCATATTGGGGAGTATGGCTATCACCGAAGAACGAGAGAAAATCATTGCGTTCTCTACCCCTTACTACCATTCCTCCGTCCAGGTTATGATCCGGAAGGGGGCCCCATTCAAAGATCTCAAAGATTTGAAAGGCAAAATTGTCGGTCTTGAAGCTGGATCCAACTATGTAGATGATGCCAAAGCATTGGGCATGACCGATATCCGCCTGTTTGATTCCGGAACCAAGGCTTTTCTTGAACTCAGCCAAGGCAAACTGGATGCAGTGATTTCAGATCAAATCGTAGGCATCAATATCAAGCTTGGCGAGCATGAGATTGAGTTCTTGGGTGGACCGTTACGCGGAGAAAGGGTAGGCATAGCTTTTCGGAAGAAAGACAAGGCTCTCCTTGAGGAGGTAAATAAGATCCTGGAAGAAATGCAAAAAGACGGCTCTCTCCGGCAGCTTAGCGCGAAGATGGGGCGCTGTGAATATAGCTGTTTCTGATCTTTTTCGGTTTGCCCCGAGATGTCATCCTGTTTCAGCCTGATGGAGGGGCATGAAACAAGCCTTTCCTAACCATGAAATCGAGGAACGATATCTTGAGCAAACCAAAAACAAAAATAACGACCCGAAGGTGGCGGCGTGAAGACATTCCGGAGATCATCGAGTGCAGCAGGGCGACATACCACGACTATTCGGAAGAATACATCTATACGGAGCGCCAATACCATACGCGGGCCATCGGGTCTTTTGAAGACCTTGAACGTTCCGTTGAATTTTTTGTGGATTCGGCGGATTCCTATCACTGCCACTTCCTGTTGTTCCCTGAATACTTTACTTACCAGCTCTTGAGTTTTAAAAAGCGGCTCTCCATGAAGGAGGCCGCCGAGGAACTTGCCGGTTATACGGATCGATACGTCAACATGTTCAAGCGCATTGCGCAAAAATACAACATCTATATTATCGGCGGATCGGCCCGGCGTGAAAAGAATTCTTCAAATAGTTGGTTCTTGGCGCCCGGGCCAAGGAGCCGAATAGTGTCTCTGAAAAAATCCGCCTATGAGCGATGATACGACGTTGAAGAATTCTATCAATAATGTTCAACTACAAAAGATTGTGAGGGTGCAGTATGAAGAAACGGCAGGAGGGAACACCAAAATGAAACCCCTTGCAGAATGTGCGCCGTGTATTCTGGAATGGACATTCGGAAGGACGGCCTCTTCTTTGCCTGAAAAACAAAGGGCGGAGTTGATGACGACCCTGCGGGGCGTGTTACACGATGAATTCAAGCCGGATCAAAACGTGGCCCTGATTGCCAGGTTGACGCTGGATGCGGTATATGACCGAGTATCAGCCGCCGCCACGGTTTACAATGAGATCAAGGAGAAGAGCAATGACGCGGTGAGGACAATGTTGCCCGAGGCCCGGCGATTTGTTCAGGGGGGCGAAACACAAAAAGAACGTTTCGAAAGAGCGTGTTGTCTTGCATCAACGGGCAATGTCTCACCCATCGCCGCCCCATCCGGGGCGCTTGAATTTTTGGATGCGGAAAATCTTATCAACGGAAGAGGTCCTTTTCCACGGGTGATGGGCGATGTGTATGAAGCAGCCCGTGACAAGAAACGTGCTTTGTTCCTTTTCGATAATGCCGGGGAAATAGGTTTTGATACTCTGTTGATAGAACAGCTCAAGGCCATGGGCGCCGCAGTGACCCTCGTTGTCAAGGAGGAACCCTTTTTTGAAGATGCCACCCTCCGAGATGCCGCTTTCTTTGGCCTGCACGACCGGATACTGAGCGTAAAAACCCTTTTTATCCCAGGCGAAAGCGGAGATGTTCCGGATGATGCTTTTAAGGAAAGCGATCTCGTGATTGCCAAAGGCACGTTCAATTTCGAATGCCTTTATGGGGAAAATCTCGGAAAACCGATCATCTTTATCCTGAAAAGCAAATGCGGGCCCATTTCAAAAAGGTCAGGTGTTGATCAGGGCAATTATTTTGTGATGCTTGAAGAGGGATAATTGCCTGGTTCTCGAAGACACGGCTCGTCCACCACTTGAGCATACCCGTTGGCACTTTATTGCAATTGGAAAATGCGAATAATGATTCATCGAGGGAGTTGAAATAGATTCCGGCGTCTGGTATGAGGAGTGTGTTATCTTTAATCTAAACTAACTGTGGGGAAATAAAATGATACTCAATTTTGATGAACATACAAAAAAATCTATCGCCACCATAGAAAAAGCGAACCGTGTTGAACAATATGAATTCTCGCTGCTTTTTTGCGATAACCCCGTTTGCGCATGCAATACCGTTCATATAAATCTGTCCCCCTTGGGGAACGACAACGCGGGGGACGCAAGCTTTCTCTGCCAAATCAGCATTGATGTGGTCGAAAAAAAACTGGCCTATCCTCCCGGAAAAAAAATACCCAAAGAGGTAATGACATTCGCAAAGGCTTTTCTTCGTGAATTGGACGAGAAGGATTTTTCATTTCTGTGGAGCGAATATTTTCGTTATAAAAACAAGATTACAGAAGAGGCAAATCCGGATGAAATCGAGGCAAAATTTGACTATGTGGCGGTGGAAAAAGAAAGCTTAATGTATGCATACAGGGATATTCTGCCATTCGGGGAGCAGCTTACGCTTGTCATTGATGGGAAAAAATATATCATTTTCGACTCGTACTGTTTACGATCCGGATGTACATGCACCGACACCATCCTCAGTATATTTTCCGCCGAACCCTCCCCCAAGAAAAAGATACGGTCGGCGATGTGTGATGTGACGTTATCGTACGCCAAAAAGTCATGGGTTCCCTATGAAAACAGGGAATTATCCATATCCGTGAAAGCAGCGAGATCGGCCATAGAGAAACAGATCCCTGATTTTTATAAGAAACTGAAGCAAAGGCATTTGACACTCAAACGTATTTACGCCCACTGCAAGAAGAAACATTATTCGCCTCCACTGCTTGAACAGTCTGCGCAGATTCAAAAAGTCGGTCGTAACGCTCCCTGTCCGTGTGGGAGTGGAAAGAAATATAAGAAGTGCTGTATGGGAAAATAAGGATTGGCGCATTTTTAACGATCCGGAATACCGAATGGAACCGGCATCATAACCATGCGGCGCCGTTTATTAATCTTCTTCAGAGGGTTGAAGGAGTTCAAAAAAGACTATCCCATGGCGCGTTGCTATCTCTTCTACGGTGGTAATGTTCCCCTCTATCTGGAGGATATCACCGTTCTCCCCGTTGAACAGGCGTTGCGGAATCTGGCTCGTTACCGGTTGTAAGCGATATGCACAAACCAGGCATTTCCGCGAAGTAACTTTTTCTCAGCCAGAGCTGAACTCCGGCCAATGTAAAGCCGTGGTTGCCACGATTCAGTTTGTGGGTGAAGGAGTTGATCTCCCTTCCCTGGGCACTGAATACCCGAAAGGGGCGGCGGGCAATTCCCGATATCGGGATGGATGAAACAAGGCGCCTTGTCAAGGCAGATATTGCAAGTCAGCTTCGAAAGAATCGTTGACCAAAAGGGAGGCTTTGGAACTTCAGGTTTTTCGGGTAACCTTCACTTCTTGACTTCGCCACCTTTGATCTTGTACTGTTTACCAAATGAAGGTTATTCACGTGCCACAATCATGCACAAATACTCGACATTCAAATTGAATCCATCTATCCGGGATTGAAATTTTCGTACATGTCCGGCTATCTGTCTGGTCATCTCAGAGGCCTTGAAAGGGCGTAAGGAGTGATGAGCAATGACCAAGGCACAGGGGAAAAGGGAACAAAGCGGCAGACTGACTGGCCCGGGTGATGCATGACCGATCTGAAGGATGAGCAGAATATGGAAAAAGACAATATAAAGAGATCGAGCGCGTCGCTGCCCGGTCTATCTGCCACTCGGACGGCTGAATGTACTTCAGCGCTTCACCCCGGTTCTTGGGGTAAATGGATGGCCTGGATAGTCCTGTTGGCGTCTCTAATTATCACTTTTTTCGCCTGGTATTTCGTTAGGAACCTAACGATGGAAAGGGCTCATGATCGTTTTGCCTTTCGGGTCAAAACAATAGAATCAGCTCTTCGCGAGCGCCTGCGTGCCTGTGAATTCCTGCTCCAAAGCGGTGCTGGTCTTTTTGCGGCTTCCGGGGAAGTGACACGGGCGGAATGGCGGATATATGTAACAGAGTTGCAGATTGATAAATATTATCCAGGTATTCAAGGGCTCGGCTTTTCCAAAAGAATTCTTCCTTCAGAAAAGGACGCTCACATTCGTCAGATTCGCGAAGAGGGTTTCCCCAACTACGATATCCATCCTGATGGGGAGCGCCCGGAATACACCGCTATTATCTTCCTGGAGCCCTTTGATTGGCGAAATCAACGGGCTTTTGGTTATGACATGTTTTCCGAACCCACGCGTAAAGAAGCCATGG
>JBBSAR010000235.1:0-6679 GCA_038252125.1 Desulfatiglandales bacterium | reverse complement strand
TGGCCCAAAGGCTGATAGTGAGCGGTATCGCGATGCAGCCACCTGGAACGCCAGTGGCGAATTCCTTCGCGCCGCCTATACGCTGCGCAAGGATGATGACGATTTTGGCCAGCCCGGCACCCTGGTGCGAAAAGTCATGGACGACGCCCAGCGCGATCGGCTGGTGTCAAACGTGGTCGGACACCTCAAGAAAGGCGTGTCCGAGCCGGTGCTGAAACGAGCATTTGAATATTGGCGCAACATTGACAAAGAGATCGGCGACCGCATCGCCAAAGGTGTGAAGGGTAGTTGATCGCTCTGATGCCCCTGGCCCGCCATTCGAGAAGTCGGCGGGTCAGGAAGGGTTTTTGCTTCTGAAGAACGAAAAAATATCTTATCCTGGCTGCACAAAAACATCCCATCCGGCGATGTCCTGAGCGGAACGGTCTGATATATCCCCCCCGATCATCCAACCTTTTCAGGGGTTCAAATTTAACGTGCTGACCTTGGCATCCTGGATCTCTTTTCCGTCAATCAGCTGCCGGCGGTAATGGCCGTCAATATACATCTTTGCCTGATCTGCATAGTTTTTGTTGCAGAAATATCCGGATTGGCCGGTGGGATTTATGCCCAGCGAGTTTTCGGGCTCGGCAAAATCAACAATCCTTCTTGTTGAGGGGCCGATTATTACCTTATGGGGAGCCGGGGTAAGCGCGAAGCCCATGTAATTGGGAACATCCCGGCTGCCTTCAGCCTTGAACGGACCGATGTTGAATATTTTATCAAAGGGTTTTTGCCTGCCGATCGCGTGGACATATTCCACTGTGTGAACTTTTTCCCAGTGCCAGGCGTCGGGATCATTCCCTAACAGGTTTTTCAGATGGGCCAGTGTCTTGATCCATGCCGCACCCATGATATCTTTGCGGGTTTCATTTTTATCTGTTTTGATATTATCCCACCAGGCCGACTGTTCCAGATTCACGATCTTCTCAACCGACCTGTCGGGGAGCCTGGTTCTTAAAAACGCCTTGAAAAGCACTTCCCCAAGCTCATCTTTATAAGTCATTTCAATGAGATTATAATGCAGGGTATGAAAAATCGTTGGACCGACACTTTTCAGCAGATGGTCTCCGTTCCACGCTTTAAACAGTTCAAAGGCTTTTGTCGACAACGGATCCGCATGAACCACCGCTGTGGTTTCCAAAACCCCGGCGATGCCGTCCCTGATGCCAAGAGAAAAATTGGAACGGGTATCAAGCTGGATTGCTTTCATATCTTCAGCGGTCCACCCACGGTCTTTTTTCCCGAGCAAATGTTCAATTCTTTTGGCCCGATTATCAAGATTGTAATATCCCGGAACCACGCCGGCGCCGAAATCCTGTGGCTGGTGGTTGGCGGACACAATAATCCCCGATGAAGGGTTAATCATCTGGGGGTTTTTATCGAAGGAATAGATGCCCAGATATTCGTCTTTTCCGCTGGCCCCATCCAGGATAAAATTTGGATCCACGTGGGCCGGGCGGATGGGGATAGCCCCCGCGGCCCACCAGGCGATATTTCCCGTTGCATCGGCCAGTACGAAATTGAGCCCCGGCGCCTTGAGAAGCCGCACGGCTTTTCCGGCTTCAAACGCATCCCCGGCATGGGCAAGCCCGTAATATCCCGCCCCCATATCGTTGTCAAAATCATAAAATGCCCAACTCAGAGCCACCGGTTCTTTTTCGTCTTTGATGGTGTCGATGGCATCGTTTAATATGGGACCATGCTTTGAACGTCTTACTTTAAGATGTATGTCATCCAGCCCCTTCACCTTTATCGTTTCAGTTTCAATCCGCAGGTCCACCCATTTTCCGTCCGACCATACCTGGTCCGGATTTTCCGGATTTGCCTTTTCGCGGAACATATCCACATCGTCATTCTGGAACATGGTTAGTGTCCAGGCAATTTTGTGGTTCATCCCCAGCAGAGCGAAGGGATTTCCGGAAAGATAGTGCCCGTAAAGCTCAAACCCGGGTGTGACGATGTGGGCCTCGTACCAGACCGAAGGGCAGGAAAATGCTATATGCGGATCGCCCGCCAATACCGGCTTGCCTGATTTTGTTTTCTTCCCGGAAAGGACCCACGCGTTGCTCCCCTCGAAAAAGCCCACAGGGGAATATTTGACTTCTATGTCGGCCAACAGCCCCGCTATTTCCCGTAGAGACTGCTACGTTCCGGAAAGCAGTTTCAAAGGAGGCCGGTCAGCAAGCTGATATCCCATATCTTTCAGGTAATTATCCCCAAGCCTATCGCGTACAAAGGTAAGAACCGGATCGGTCTTGAACCCTGCCGCAAAACTGTAGGACATATATCCGGCCAGGCTCACTATATCCGCGAGCGTATACGGCGTTTTGGGAATCCCGAGAAGCACGAATTCTATGGGCGTCGGACCGGTCTCAATAAAATGATTAATGCCGTCGATATAAGCTTTTGCCACAACCCATGAGGGAGATTGCAGATCCTGATGCTGCATGTATTCCTGTCCGAACTGCTTTAGCCTCAGGGTTCGAAACAGCTTATCCGTGGAAACAAGTTTCGGTCCGAGAATTTCAGAAAGCTGGCCTTTGGCCAACCGCCGGAGGATCTCCATGTGAAAAAGCCGCTCCTGGGCATGGAGGTATCCGAGCGTGTGATAGGCGTCTTTTTCAGTCTGCGCATAAATATGAGGAATTGCCCATTTATCAAAATGAACCTCAACAGCATTCTTGAGTCCGGGAAGCTTAAGCTCTCCCGATCTTTGCGGTTGCTTGGAATTAAGGTAAAAGATCGCGATGGCGGCAATAATAAGAATAACGACAATAAAAGATGCCAGGGATATCTTCAAAGCTTTCATTGAAGTCGCCTCACAAATCGATAGAATTCTAACTGGTTATAAAACATCCTTTATACGAAGTGTTGCGCCGATGTCGTGATGGGTAAGGCTCCGCAAAAACGCAGGCATACCTTTAGACAATTCTTGCTCATTTACAGATCTGCATATCATTACATTCGCAGCTTTATCCAGCGAAAAGTGGACCGTGTCGTGAAACAGAGGTATTTAGGGTTGTGATTTCACCGGCTCTTGCAGCGGAATCATGGAACAGATGGAGCAGGTATCATCCCTGAAACTTTGTTTCCTTTTTAGAAATGGGAAACAGGAAAAAAATGCCTACTGAGAAATTCTGAAATGACCGGCATGCGTCAATAAGCCATCTCCTGCAATTTTATTGGAATAGCCGCCGATAATCGTAAGTTGATTTCTTACTTCATGAAAGAGCATGTTTTGAAAATCGGTTCGCTGCGCTTCCATTGTCGCAAGTTTTTCCACTTCCATGCTCAGATGCTTTTTCTTCATTTCCCTTCGGATCAGTCTGTCTACCTTAAACAATAGTTCCTTGATGGAAAACGGTTTCGGGATATAGTCATCGGCGCCCAACTCGATCCCCTTCAATTTGTCTTCGGGTGAGCCCAGAGCGGTGAGCATAATGATCGGAATTTCACGAATTTCTTCCTGATCGCTGTTGCGGATGATCTCGCAGATTTGCCACCCGTTCACATCGGGGAGCAGGATATCCAGAAGAAGCAGGTCCGGACTATCCTTTTCAATCATCTGGCAGGCGACCTGGCCGTTCAATGCGGTTACGGCGTGGTATCCATTCTTGCTGAGATTGTATTCCAGCATGTAGGCCAGATCTTCATCATCTTCCACGATTAATACTTTTCCGTTTTCCATGTGTCAGTCCTTTAAAATATTGCGGGCATACAGGAGAATCCCGTGGAGGGCCCTGACTATCATTTCTTTTCTTCATCAATTCAAGGCCGTTTTGTTAGAAGCTTATGAGGGAAGAGTTAAACTTCAATTTGGTGGAAGATTTTGGAGAATCGGAGTGATGAATCAGGAAAGTTCTCTCTTTAGAACATAAAGCATAATTGTGAGCGGGATGACCAGCCTCGTCGGAACGCATCTCTTTTCCTTACGGAAAGATCGGCAAAGAGAATGCGGATCTCTTGGCGGAACAGGCTTTATACATAAAAGAGGAAGCACACCTTGCCAAGAGGCTTTCTTGACCTTGAAAATTTGAGTCCAAGATAAATGCTTATGATGAAAAGGCATTGGGATTGCATATAGAACAGTATGATATCAATCTGATATCTCAACGTTTTAGCTTTTTGCTGTGTCTATCATTATTCCCAACATCTTCATGAATACCGTCGACCCAATATATCGCGCTCAGGACAGAATCGTGATGATCCCTTTCGATGACTTAGAGGTGTGGTTTCAGGTTCAAGCGGAAGAATAGATTCAGCAGCTTTCACTTTTTATGTACGGAAGAACGGTTTTGGAAAATCGTCATCGGATGCTCGACAAGTTCAACGGCCAACGAAATGATAATATAGGTAAGTCAGCATCAGAAATTCAGCAATTATCAGAGGGTTAAATGCATAGGTGCGCCCGGATTACGCCCAAATGGCGTCAATCTCCGCAGATTCGTATCTCTCGAAGGCCCGCTCCTGCTCGCGCCTAATATCCTCCAGTTCGCAAGGCAACAATTCAAGCTGACACCACATATGTTGTGGCCGATTGTCCATTGACACCCAATCGGGATTATTTTATGGTCTTCTCTCAGAAAAGCAATGTATTATCATCTCATCGGCACTCAGCATCGTCCTTTTTCTTACACGGAACGTGCTTCGATCGGCGCCTGGGCGGGGGTAAGTCCAGCCCTTACGAAACCTTCCTCCTGAAATGCAGGAAGTGGGTTTACCTCCGCCCGCTGGAATTTCAAATGCCATACGATCGATTCTAATACCTTTCTTCAGCTTCACCACCATATCTGCAAAGGCAGGAGAACATAATGAAAAGATGGGTCAAATGGAGTATGGCCGGCACAGGGATAGTGTTGGTGGTGGCCATCGTGGCAGCAGGTTGGTTCATGCAGAAAGCCGGCCCCATCGGCAGCGGGTTCGTGTCCAAGTATCTGTGCTCCAGCACGTTTATCTCCCACCGGGACCCGGAGGTGGTGTTTCGTGAGGATGTGGTGCCGGTTAACCCGCTGGCTCCTTTTTTCGACTATCGCATCGATCGTGATAATAAATCGGTGACGGCCGACGCCCACGGACTGTTCGGCCTGACGGCCATCTACCGGGAGGGCTGCGGATGTTCCCTGGTCATCGGCACCACGGAAGCCGCCATGCGTAAACAAACGTTCGTGCCGCCCAATCTTTCGGCCACGCGCCCCGTCCGGTCGTCGGATCTTCCTTGGCCTGATGGCAGCGGCGGACCTGCGGATCCCGCCGCCCTGGGCATTGATGTCAAAAAACTGGATGCCGCCCTGACGGATGCCTTCCGGGAACCGAGGCTGGACAATCCGAGAAAGACACGGGCCGTGGTGGTCATTTACGATGGAAAGTTGGTGGCGGAGCGCTATGCCGATGGCTTTCACAAGAACATGCCGCTTTTGGGCTGGTCCATGTCCAAGAGCATCACCAACGCCCTGGTGGGAATTCTCGTCAAGGACGGCCGGCTCGACATTCGAAAACCGGCGCCGGTGCCCGAGTGGCAGACGGCAAACGACCCACGAAAAGCGATCACCATCGATGAACTCCTGCGCATGAGCAGCGGCCTTTCCTTCGAAGAAGTCTACAAGCCGCTTTACGATGCCACCGATATGCTCTACAGCAGCTATGATTTTGCCGCCTTCGCCGCCCGTAAACAACTGGAGACGCCGCCGGACGGCAAATGGTATTACTCCAGCGGCACGGCCAACATTGTGGCGCGGATCGTGCGGCAAACTGTGGAAAAGGACACCTCTAACTACTACTGGTTTATCTACGACAGGCTTTTTGACCGAATCGGCATGCTCAGCGCCGTCATGGAGCCGGATTCGTCTGGAACCTTCGTTGGCTCTTCCTACGGTTATGCCACTCCCAGGGATTGGGCGCGCTTTGGGCTACTGTACTTGAATGACGGCGTCTGGCAGGGCGAGCGGATTTTGCCCGAAGGGTGGGTGGCCTACAGCGCAACACCCACGCCCAAGGCCCCCAAAGGCGAATACGGGGCATTTTTCTGGCTCAACGCCGGCGCGCCGGGCGATCCTGGTAACCGTCTTTGGCCGCATGCGCCTCGTGATGCCTATGCTGCGCAGGGGTTTCAGGAACAAAAAGTCATCATCATCCCATCGCGAAAGGCCGTTCTGGTGCGCTTCGGGGCAACGGCCGATCGGAAGACCTGGGATACGGATGCCTTCATCGCGGGTGTGCTGGCGGCGCTGCCGAAGTAGAGGCTCTTCGGGCACTGGAAGTTTAAAAAGTTTACCAATAACGACTGATCCTTGAGGCTTTCAATACGGGAAGTGTGATCGCGGATACCGGAACTAATTGACGGTTTACCATGCACAATATGTGGGGGTTGGTCAGTTTTCCGATCATCGCGTAGCGGGAGAAGGTTTCGTAGTCTTCTGTTCCGGGGCAACCGATTTCAGAAGAATGCCAAATGTAACCTTGAAACACCGGTCACTCGGAAATCAATGTATGTCGAAATTTCCGGAACTGTTCTCAATCGAACAACCATTTGGACATCCATGGCTCAAAATAGCGAACGACACCGCTATTATTGCTCGCTAACATTAACTGTCACACAATCATAATATAGAGAATCGGCATCAAGCGAACCGTTCACATT
>JBBSAR010000234.1:0-6683 GCA_038252125.1 Desulfatiglandales bacterium | reverse complement strand
GTATTTCGGGGTATTCTCAGGTACGATGAGGTTTTTTACTTTATCAGCTAACATTTTGTAATAATAGGAATTTATAATGATTTCCTGCTCTTGCTCGATTTGCTTTTACGGCCTGTCACGCCGGAGGTCACGAGTTCGAGTCTCGCCGTCCCCGCCACAAATAATATAGGCCCGATATGCCAATTAGCGGCATATCGGGCCTATTTTTTTATGATTTAGCTTGTATCCGTGGAAAGTCATGTATTTGCAGTAGGTTGACTTGATTCATCTTCCTTTTCTTAACTCCTCCGGGATTGGGATCGCAACAAGGGGTCGCGCCTGAATCACGCCTCGGCGTGATTCAGGCACGCTTTTACGCTAAATTTTTATGAATGACAACCCCAGTGCCTTTCGCTTGCCTTCAATGTGCCTGCGGATGAGCAGGGCGGCATTTTCAGGGTCCGGCTCCACCGCGAAGGTCGCTCCTACCACGTCATTGAGGCCTTCCGTCAGGAGGTTGACCACATTCAGGCTGCCGGTAATGGGCGGCATGGGACCGAGGACCGTGTACACGCCGGAGGCCACAAAATAGACGCCGATGGTGACCGCCTTTTCCGAATACCATTCGGGGGCCGCGCCGGCCAAAGGAAGATCGCTGATGTCCACTTTGAGGGCATCGGCCAGGGCTGAAGCCAGAACCAGGATACGCACGTTGTCGACGCAGCTTCCAAGATGAAGGACCGGCGGAATTCCGAGGGATCCGCATACTTCCTTCAATCCGGGTCCGGCCATGTTAATCGCCTCGGGAACCTTGAGACCGGCTTTGGCGTTGGCCACCGACACGCAGCCCGTGTCCACCACCAGAATATCATTTTCGATGAGCCGTTTGGTCAGGGTGACGTGCCCGTGGTCATGCTTGATTTTCGGGTTGTTGCAGCCCACAATGCCGACGGCCCCCCGGATTTTCCCCGCCTTGATGGCTTCGATAAGCGGTTCAGGTGTACCACCCAGCGCCCCTACAATCGTTTCCACGGAGAATCCGCCGATGGCGGGGACCGGCTCCACGGGAATATAAACGTTGCCTCTTCGAGTGAAGTTTTCAATCGCTTCCTTTACCAGCTCCTCGGCCAGCTTTTGTGCATTATCCGGGTGGAACTCCCGGTGCTCCATCCCCGGGAACCGTGCCTTGTCGCTGGTGCTGATCATCTTTGTGTGATAACAGGCCGCTACCGTTCCCAGGGAAGGCATGATGCACTGGTAGTCCACCAGCATCATATCCACCGCGCCGGTGGAAAGGATCAGCTCGGTCATCAGATGATTTCCTGCCATGGGAACGCCGTGCCGCATGAGCAGTTCGTTGCCGGTACAGCAGACGCCTGCCAGGTTGATCCCACGGGCGCCCTTTGCCTCGGCAAGGGCGAGCATCTCAGGGGATTCACACGCCTTCAGGATCATTTCTGAAACCACGGGGTTATGGCCGTGAACGATAATGTTGACTTGATCTTTCTTCAATACTCCCGCATTCACCATGGTGGGCCTTGGCGTGGGTATTCCGAACAGGATGTCCGATACCTCGGTTGCAATCATGGAACCTCCCCAGCCATCGGACAAGGCATTGCGTAATGCCTGCAGCAGGAGACTCTGCCAGCCATTGTCCACGCCCATGTGCGTCCGGTGCATCATTTCAGAGGTTTCCCGGTCAATACCCCGCGGCGTTACGCCGATTTTTTTCCAGATTTCCCGTCGTGTTTAGGGAGATATCTTAATAAGGGTAATCTGCTCCTGGCGCATGCCGTAGTCTTCCATCATGGCCCAGGCCAGTTCACCAGCAAGGGGCAAGACGTCCTTTCCCTCGGGGTCAATTCCATATTCCACGGCTACCCGTCGAAGCTTCCCCTCATCCCGAATAGTATAACCCGGCGCCGTACCCTTGGCCACACCGGCCAGCACTTCCACCAGGTCCCGACCATGATCGGAATGGGATGAGGCGCCTGCCGCCACCATACGGCAAAGGTTCCTGGCGACGATAATATCGGCATCCGCCCCACATACCCCCTTTTGGGGGCCCTCGCCGAACGGGTCCACCCGGCACGGCCCCATGGCGCAGATCCTGCAGCTCAGCCCCATGTCGCAATAACCGCACTGGGGCTGCTGCGCCTGATGACGATCCCATACGGTTTCCACCTGGTCCTTTTCCGCTTTCTTCAACAGCTTCCGTCCATCTTCGGTGATGGTCAATTCCTCATATGCTTTGCTCATAATTTTCTCCTTGTCATGAAGATCCCAGTCACAGTGTCAATTGAGCCCTTTTGGCATTCATCAGCAGGGCAAAAGAAGGCGACAGGGGTGTATCCGCCCTTCCTTGAGAAATGCTCCCGGCCACCTCATCGGTCTTTCGCTTCATGGCTTCCGACATCTCCTCAAACGTCATGGCGCCTGATTTACAGACCTCCACACAAGCCGGGATCAACCCTTCGGCCTGCCGCTGATCGCAGTTATCGCATTTGACCGCAACGGTCTTTCCCGGAGGCGCCTCACTGTCTTCGTGAAATCGGATGACCCCGTACGGACAGGCCATGGCGCAGGATGCGCAGTTGATGCACCGGTCAGGATTGATGAAAACCGTTTCCGTTTCACGGTCGCGGAAAATGGCCCCCGCAAGGCAGGCCGCCATGCACGGTGCCGGATCGCAGTGTCTGCACCGATTGGGGAACCCTTCGTTGAACAAACCCGCTCCCACATGTACCCTCGGTTTGGGCAGGGGAGTTTCTCTGACAGCGGTAAACAGGCGCCGTGACCGGGAATGGGCCGTGGCGCACGCAATCATGCACTGCATGCACCCCACGCATCTTTCCGGATGAACAATGACTTTTTTCATGTGGCCTCCTTTCGGCGGGAATGAATGGTTTGATTTCATTTTTTGCAACTATCCCCTCATCAACCGGCGAAAATTGAATCCGGGGGCAAGCAGGTTTTCCCTTGGGATCGTAACGGGGATTTCGTTTCGGATGAGCGACAGGAAGATCCCTCCCTGTTCCATCTGATTGATCAGGATGGCGCCAACCAGAATGTCTTCTCTAAATACCAGTTTTCTATAAGTCTTGCGGCGAAGGTCATTTTTGATAAAGACCTCATACCCTGAAGCCGGGTCCGGGTTTACAACCCCAAGGGTCATGAGATCCAGTTCGAAGATCCGCATGACATTGCGGCTCAAGGCGCCCCTGTAAGCAACGGGCCTGCCTGCCATATTACTCCCCGCGATCCGCCCTTGTTCGGCCGCCTCGGGCCAGATGGCATTGATCCAATGGATCTTTCGCGCGATATCCACCGATTCCGCCACATCTCCGGCTGCAAAAATTCCAGCGGCACTTGTCTCAAAATTCTGATTCACAACAATTCCCGCATTGACGGTTATTTTTTTCGTGGGAACAAAAGACAGGGCAGGGGAAACGCCTTTACCGGCAATCACCAGATCGCACGGTTGCGCCGTCCCATCAGACAAATGGGCCATTTCCACTGTTGAATTGCCTTCAAAAGACTCGACGCTGGTTCCTACCCGCACGTTCAGACCATGATCGAGGAGTTCATTCAGGACGATTTTGCCGGCGGTTTCATCCAGTTGCATGGACAAGGGGTACCCTGATGTGATGAGCATGGTCGGTTTCAGGCCCCGTTTCAGTAGTCCATAGGCGGCTTTGAACCCGACCAGTCCTCCTCCCAGAACCAGGGCATTGCTTGTCCGGGGAAGCACATCCAGCATTTGGCGCACGTGATCCCTGGTTCGCATATAAAATATGTTTCCCAGATCGCGTCCATGAGCCTCCACCGGTCTTGCGTCCGCACCCGTGGCAATCAACAGCCTGTCGAAAAAGAAGGATTTTGCGCCGTTCTCCATCAAGATCCGCCTGTTGTCCGGATCAATGGCGGAGATCCTGCTTCCAAGCACCGGCTCAATCCTTAGATGCTCGTAAAAATTTTCCGGGCGGATCGGCAGCTTCTCAGGAAGGACGGATCCATCAAGGACCATGCTGATCATGGGACGACCGTAAGGAAGGGTTTTTTCATCCCCGACCATGCGGATAGAACCTTCTGAATCCACTTCCCGGATAGCTTCCGCCGCGCAGGTTCCTGCAATTCCGTTTCCAACAATGACATATTCCATAGGCCGCTCCCGATCCGATTCACACTTTGGCTCTGAAGAAATATCCACGGATAAAACCATAAGAGATTGGTGAAATGAGAGTCAATCTTTTTTTTTCAAAGGCCTTCGTACTTAAGCGCCCCAATATTTCTTGATGAATTCAATGATCCCCTGCAGGACTGTTTCAACGGCCGGCACCGCCAAAAGCAACCCCATCACTCCGGCGAAGGATGATTTTATTATACTGAAATATCAAGCTTTTTTAGGGTTTTTTAGGGTGAGATTTTGTGATGGGAAATTCGGGGAAGATAATGAAAGTTTTCTTGTTCCTATTCAAAAACGCTGGCGGAATGGTTTAGCTGAACCTACAATCCGAATCCAAGGATTTTGAATTAGATGCGTTTTCTCTCACGGAGGACGACTTTTAGGTCGCCCGGAATTCCGTGCGTGGAATTCAGATTTAGCTTATCCGTTAAGAAAGAGGATGATTGAAGAGCCGGCGGATTTGAATTCCGATTTATACGGGACTACTGAATTTTTGAACTTTCCGGCTGCTTGTGAAAACTATCAATGATACGCAAGGCAAACGGAAGAATGACGATCAATACGGCGACTACTGCAAATTCCACCCATCTGGGCAACGGTAATTCCATTTCTATTCTCCTCTTTATCATTTGAGAGTCTAAATTTCTTAAAGGGTACAGGAAAATATTCTTTCATACAATTAGAAAATTGCGATATAATCTTTCTTAAATATCGAATCGGGGGGACTGAATAATGGAATGGCTGAACTATCATCATTTGCTCTATTTCTGGACCGTAATGCACGAAGGAGGCGTGACGGCAGCTTGTAAAAAGCTTCGGCTCTCACCTTCCACCGTCAGCATGCAGGTTACTAAACTCGAGGAAGCGTTAGGAGGCAAACTCTTTCGCCGAGTTGGACGAGAGCTGGAGCCCACGGACCTTGGACACCTGACATTTCGCTATGCCGACGAGATTTTTTCCCTTGGCCGCGAGATGATGGATGCGGTGCGGGGGCGTGCGTCTACAACCCCTCTGCCATTAAGAGCCGGAATTGTAGATGTTTTGCCGAAGCTGATCGCCTGCAAATTACTGGAGCCGGCATTGAGACTTCCGGAAAAAGTTCATATGATTTGTCGTGAAGACAAAGAAGAGCGCCTGCTTGCCCAATTGGCCATGCATGATCTTGATCTGGTTTTAAGTGATTCCCCGGTGCGAAAAGGTCTGAGTATCAAGGTATATAACCACTTACTTGGAGAATGCGGCATTACATTTTTTGCAAGTAAAAAGCTGTCTGCGCAGTTTCAGCCGGGATTCCCGGAATCACTTGATTCAGCCCCAATGCTTCTTCCGTTGGATATGACCACGCTGAGGGAAGGCCTGGAAAGGTGGTTCGAGTCTCTTAACCTAAAACCGACAATCGCAGCCGAGTTCGAAGACAGCGCCCTCATGGAAAAATTTGGTCAAAATGGTTATGGAATTTTTGCAGTCCCCTCTGTCATCGAAGAAGAGGTGCAACGGCAAAATGGTATTGGCGTAGTGGGACGAACAGATGCCGTACGTGAACGCTTCTATGCTATTTCGTATGAGCGGATTGTTAAACACCCGGCGGTCACGGCGATTACAAAGACAGCGAGACGAGATTTCTTTATTAACCAAGAAGTGAGGAAAAAGATAAGGTGACACTTTTAGGATGGGGGAGGTGGTCCGCAATCCGTTTCAATCTATTGTCTCAACGTCTCACTATATTATCGATCTTCTCTTGAATATCAAATGAATTTATCTGCTTTGGCTTAGGATTTTGAACTGAAACCGCTGATTATAAAGCATAAAATCCCAAAGCAAAACAGCAATAGATACAGTGGCATATGAACCAGATACCCAACAGTCTGTTGAACATTTACCCACGGGATATTATCGATCCAAAGAAGATGATTCTTCTCAATAATGTCAACGAGCGCCAAATTCTCCCACGCAAGCTTCTCTTTCGTGCCCATGAATAAAGCTATTGCTTGATATCCCAGTAATAATGCACCAAAAATCCATGCAATCCAGCCGGCAATTTTCAATTTCGACATGGCATCTGCTTCTCCGTTTTGCTCTGCTCCGGTTTTTTTTACATAAAAAAAAGGGTTGGCCGATGCCGGCTAACCCTTACATTGACTATGGGGTGGATGAAGGGACTTGAACCCTCGACCACTGAGGCCACAACCCAGTGCTCTACCAACTGAGCTACACCCACCATAATCCTACTTGAAAAATCCATTATAGACATCCCTTCATATTTTTGCAAGTGAATTCTGAAGGCGGAAAACGATTCCGGAATTCTCTTTGTTCTCTTTCCCAAACTTAACCATTTGACGTGGATTTAAAAGTTCCGTATATTTGCCGCTGTAAGTTTATGAAAAAGAGACTGCGCATTTCAAGGAGTAAACTGACCATGTCCATAGACAAGCAGGCGCTGTTTAGAAAAATTCCGGCGGTTGATCAATTGCTTTCCCATCGGGATATCGAACATGCTTTTTCAAACCATCCCAGAAGC
>JBBSAR010000233.1:0-6697 GCA_038252125.1 Desulfatiglandales bacterium | reverse complement strand
GTTCCATAAAAATGGTTTTCTCCGATCAGGCTGAAGGCCAGTTCGTCCGTTACCGTCTTGCCCGCAAAAAGCCCGCCCGCGCCTAACAGTTGCTCTACACATACGGCGTGAACCGCCGCAACCGGATGGGTCTCCCGCCAGCTCGGATTTCCACAGCCGGTTTTATACCCGGCAATATCGATCAAGTCTTTTACGGCGAAACGAAGCCCTTTCAGCAACCCGGAACCCGTCGGCTCGATCTCGAACTCTTCCATAAAAGCGCCGCTTTCCGCGGCAGTAACGAAACCAGCCTTCTTCATCTGATCTTTCCTTTATAGACAACGGTCAGTTTTTGCTCATGAGATGCTGTACGGCCTTTTCAAGGCCGTCAATGGTCAACTCGAACATGGGGAAAATTTCACGGATCACATTGATGGAACGTGTATAGGGCCATTCCACTTCCATCTTGGGATTCAGCCACACGGAATGGGAAAAGGTATCCGCAATAAACTTGAGCCTTTCAATACTCGGTTTTGTGGATCTTTCTTCGATATGAATGGACCCGTCCGTAGCCATCAGCTCATAAGGCGCCATGCTGGCGTCCCCCACGATAATCACTCGGGTTTCAGGGTCGCGGCGCATCAATTCATCAATGGAATAGGGTTTTCTGTACCGGGCAGGGTCCTCCCAGATGTTGTCGTAAATGGTATTGTGAAAGAAAAACGTCTTCAGTTCCCTGAACTGGGCCCTCGAATAATTAAAAAGGGTCTGGATCACGGAGATATAGGGGTCCATGGACCACCCCCCGTTATCGATGGCAAGGATCACCTTGAGGCGATCTTTAAGACTTCGGCTGAAGACAATCTCGATCTCTCCCGCGTTCTTCATGGTCCGGTAAATGGTGGCGTCCACATCCACCTGATCCATGGGACCCGACGGAATCATGTTTCTGAGACGCTTGAGGGCTTCCCCCATCTGTGCCTGGGTAAGGGGACCTTCCTGGGAATAGTCCCGATATCTCCTGTCCATGGCCACCTTCACCGCGGATTTATTTCGAGAAACGCCTCCCACGCGCATGCCGCCCGGATGATATCCGGAATGCCCCACCGGGGAGGCGCCTCCCGTTCCAATCCATTTTTTCCCCCCGTGATGCTCCTCCGTCTGCTCCTTGAGGCGGTCCAGAAAATATTGAAGAAGTTCTTCGGGCGAAAGTTTGCTGAGCTCGTTTTCGTCCATCCCCAGGGCATCAGCCATTCCTTTCGGGTCCTTCAACCACTCTTCCAGCATGGCCCTGGCTACCTGGTCCAGCTCGAATTGTTCAGGGTCTTTCAACTCCGCCCCTTTGAAATGGTGCGCAAAAACCTGATCGTACAGGTCGAAATACCGCTCACTCTTCACCAGGATGGCCCTGGCAGCCGTATAGAAATCATCAATAGAGAGGATGAGACCTTGTCCCAGCGCCTTTTGCAGGCGCAGAAATGAGGTGGGGGAAACGGGAATGCCCACCTGCCTGAGCAGATAAAAAAAACTGGTAAACATAATACGTCCTTTTTAGTGTTCTATTTCACATCCTGAGACGTGCAACCGAATTCCTGGCCATGGCGTAATCGGGGCTCTTCTTGAAAAGTACGCCAAGGTAGGGCATATCCCCCTTAATCAATTGCTTCACATTGAAATCGGGATCAGCCTGAAGGGCCCGTATCCAGTTTATCAGCTCTCTTGTGGCGGGTTTTTTTTCTATCCCTCTTAAATCTCTCAACTTATAGAATGCGCGAACGGAACTATCCAGAATATCCTTGCTGATGTCGGGAAAATGAACCTGGATGATTTTCCGCATCATATCCGGCTCGGGGAATGCAATGTGGTGAAAATTGCACCTTCCGAGAAACGGATCGGAGAGGTCCTTTTTTGCATTGGACGTGATGATGATTACCGGCCTTTTCATGGCCCTTTTGGTCTTGTCGATCTCGATAATATCGAATTCCATCTGGTCCAGGACATCCAGCATGTCGTCCTGAAAATCGGTATCCGCCTTGTCGATTTCATCGATCAACAGCACCACCCTTTCCTCCGACATAAAGGCCTGCCCGATTTTTCCCATCTTGATATATTCTTCTATATCGCTCACATCCCTTTTGGAGTCTCCGAAACGGCTGTCGTTCAAACGGGTGAGGGTATCATACTGGTAAAGGGCTTCTATCAGTTTCATACTCGATTTGACATTAAGCACAATCAGTCTCATATTCAGGGACTCGGAGATGGCATGGGCAAGCATCGTCTTTCCTGTTCCAGGTTCTCCCTTGAGCAGCAGGGGCATTTCAAGGGCCATGGAAATATTCACGATCTGGGCCAGCTCCTCATCCAGTATATATTTTGAGGCGCCGGCAAATTTCTCCGTTGCGTTGGTCTGGTTCTGCATTCTCTTACTCCTTGCTAAAAATGAAATTTTTTTATAGATAAATCCAATCATCGGTTAAATTATATGGTTTTGTCAAATATCGAGGTTCATGAAACCGGGAGAAAAGACCTTTATGCCTCTGGAATTTCAGTCCGAAAGCCACGGCCCCATTGCCTTCGGCTTCTTCAATATAGAAACCGACATGCTGCTTCTGGATCGCCTTTTCTTCTTCTGCACGGACTTCTGCGGGGTCCTGTCGGAAATGGCCGTCACCTCCGAAGCAGGCAAGACCGCCGTACCCTGTGAAGGCTATTACATTGCCGATCCCGCTGACATAGGCGACCTCATGGGCGCCATTTCCGGAAGCTCCCATACGGGTTTCATCGGCGCTCTTTACCGGAAGTTCCCCTTTCCCGATAAACAGCAAGACTTCAAGCAAAACCCTGAAGGCTATCGGACAAGGGCTCAGGTGGAAGCCATGGTGAAAGAATATGGCAGCCCCCTTCACATCAAATGTTCAACGGATGCGCGCTTTAACGAAATTTCCATCGGAAGCTATGGGTTCACAAGAAGGAACTTTCAGGAGCTCATCCAATACATCTGGCGTGGAGGGTATCCCCGTTGGAAGAACGATCAACGGCCCCCTTACGTCATCGAGTTGCGGGACACCCTGTCTCGAAGCCCCTCCCCCCTGTTCGCCGGCTTATTTTTTCCCCCCTGAGAGATGATTCCACATGGCCTCCGCCTGCTTCCTGCCGGCATCCGTTTCCCCTTCCACCGGATCCACCGGAGTCGGAGGAAGCATTTCCCCGCGGTTTCCTCTGAGCCTGGCGATCCTGTCTTCAAGGGGTGGATGGGTTGAAAACAGGTTCATGAGGCTTCCCCCTGAAAGCGGATTTACAATAAACATATGGGCCGTTGACGGGTTTGCGTGCATGGGCGCCTTGCGAGAATAAGAGCCCAGTTTTTCAAGGGCCTTTGCAAGGCCTTCCGGATTCCCCGCGAGCTTTGCGCCCGTTGAATCGGCCAGATACTCCCTGGATCTCGATATGGCCATCTGAATAATCATGGCGCCGATGGGAGCGAGAATAGACATGACGATAAGGCCCACGCCTCCCATGCCTCCCCCGTCATCATCTCTGGAACCTCCCCCGAAAATCGCGCTCCACCGGGCCATGGAGGCCAGAATCATGATCGCCCCGGCCATGGTTGCCGCAATAGAGCCAATGAGGATATCGCGATTCCTGATGTGGGACATCTCATGGGCCAGGACACCGGTGGCCTCCTCATTGTTCAGGGTTCTCAGAAGTCCTTCCGTAACCGCAATAACAGCATGTTCCGGATTTCTTCCGGTGGCAAAAGCATTGGGAGATTCTTCCGGAATAATATAGACTTTGGGCATAGGAAGGTCGGCGGTCCGGGCAATCTGCTCAACGGCATGATAAAGCTCGGGAAACTCCTGTGGACTCACCTCGTGGGCCCGATACATCCTGAGGACAATCTTGTCGGAAAACCAGTAGCTGAAAAAATTCATGGCCATGGCAATGAAAAAGGCCAGCACCATTCCCTGTCGTCCTCCAAAAAGCCCTCCGATAAAAACGATGAGGGCCGTCATGGCCCCCAGAAGAAGGGTTGTTTTGAACCAGTTTCCCATTTCCCGGACCTCCTTCAACCTCTCCTGTGAAAAACCTGAAAAATTTCGGCGAATTGACACAATCCTTTGGTTTCCTTCCTGAAAACTCCTGAAAATCCAAAAGGAAGAATATACGGCAAAAGTTAAGAACCGGATGATATTAGTCAAGGAAATCCGTTCTCACTCAACGATCGCGCTTTCAGTCGATAAGTTCCGTCAAGACGCCGTTGAGCTTCTTGGGATGGATAAACGCAAATTCACAATCCCTGAAAGGCCTGGCGATTTCCCCATCGGCGGCGGGAATAAAAGGATAGCCCTTTTCCTGCATTTCCTTGACGGCTTCTCTGGTGTTGTCTACATGAAAGCTGATGAGCATGACGCCCTCGCCATTTTTGTCGATATAGCGGGCAACATCCCCGTCCGGCGCCGTTGATTCCATCAATTCGAAACCAACTTCTCCAACATAATATCTTGACACATGAATCTTCTCAAGCTCGTCAACATAGGTATCATCCGGTTTCGTCCTTCCAAGAAAAGGCTCCCAAACCTTTTGGGCAGCCTCAAGATCTTTCACCGCGATACAAATGTGATCTATCTTATTTACCTTCATCTTTCCCTCCTCTTTGATGATTTTCATCATAAGTTCAGACTGTTCGGGTATTCATCCGAGACTGCAAACTATCTGCTGCAACAATGGGAGTCAAGCATATACCGAGATGCTTTCCGTTCCACGCGGTCGTTTCCCAGTTTATAATTCCCTTGACTGTGCAAATATCATCGATTACAAATCGGGAAGGAAAGCCTCTGGTATCCGAAGGAGAATGCCGCGGGAAAAAGGGAAATCGCAAAATATCGATCCTTGGCGGGCTCCGTACAGAAACTTTTTCACAAAAGGAGATAGCGCTATTATCCATCAAGAAGGGACATTCAAAGGGGCGGGAAACGCCGGTGTTTACCACCAGTGTTGGCTTCCGGAAGGGGAAATCAAGGGAAGTCTGCTCATCATTCACGGGTTGGCGGATCACTGCGGCAGATATGGAAACCTCGTCCGTCATTTCGTCCCGAAGGGGTATGCCGTTTATGGAATCGACCATCCGGGACACGGCAAATCCGACGGATGCCGGGTATTCATCAAGACCTTTGAGGACTTCATCGGGAATCTAAAGACCTACCTCGGGATGATCCGGACCCGGCAACCCGGAAAACCCGTCTTCCTCTTCGGGCACAGCATGGGCGGCCTCATCGGTTCCATTTTTCTTCTCGACTTCCAGAAGGAACTGACGGGAGCCATCTTTTCAGGACCGAGCGTCAAGATACCCGAAAATATTTCCTCCGGCGTCATTCTGGCAGGCAAGGTGCTTTCGATCCTGATGCCCAGATTCGGGCTGATCCAACTGGATGCATCTCATGTTTCCAGAGATCCGGCGGTCGTACAGGCCTACATAGATGATCCCCTCGTCTATTCGGGAAAGACCACGGCCCGTTTGGCCGCCGAATTGCTCAAGGCCATGCAGCGAATCTCCTCTGAAGCGGATAGGATCACCCTGCCTATTCTTATTCTGCAGGGAGGAGATGATAAGCTGGTGGATCCTGCCGGCGCCCGGATGTTATATGACAAGGTCAGTTCCCCTGACAAAACAATCAAAATCTATGACCACCTCTACCACGAGATCATAAACGAACCGGAGCGTCACGCGGTGCTGGCGGATATGGAGAAATGGCTGGAAACCCACATCCCGTAATCCGGGGGCGAGCCCTCAAAAGGGAAGTTTTGCGCCTTCTTCGCCTGCCGGATGTTGAACAGATGGTCCGGGAATTGTCCCGGTTTTCTCTTCGCAGCATTATCACACCCCTTTTTTCATTTCTCTGCAGCAGCGATGAAACCCTTAAATGGCGGGCCGTGACCCTCATGGGAGAAACGGTGGCAAGGTTGGCCGCGAAAGATATGGAGTCCGCCAGGGTAATTATCCGCAGGCTCATGTGGAACCTCAACGATGAATCGGGGGGGATCGGGTGGGGGTCAGCCGAGGCCCTCGGAGAAATTCTTTCTCTTCATCACGGACTGGCCGTTGAATATGCCCATATCCTCCTCAGCTACAGTTTTGAAACCGGAAATTTTCAGGAAACCCCGTCCATGCAGCGGGGAGTTCTGTGGGGCATAGGGAGGCTCGCCCAGAAGGAACCAGGGTTAACTGTCGATGCAGTCCCCCACTTGCCAAGCTTTCTGCAATCTCAAGACCCTACGGTAAGAGGACTTGCAGCGTGGGTTGCCGGCCTTGTCGGCGCCAATGAAACAGCACCGGAGTTAAAAAGACTTCAGGAGGATGACTCCGAAATCCCGATTTACATAAACCGCGGGCTCATGAGACGGAAAGTCGGAGACCTGTGCAAAGATTCCCTGAAGATCCTGCATTCGTCTATAAAAGAATCAGACGGATAGCATTCCTTATTTCCTGGAGAAATCATGCTTCAGCGCTTTTCAAATATGAGAAAATTCCTTCTGATCTTTCTTGTCGTTTCCGCTTTCCTACTCGATTATGATTTCTGTCATGCCCGCGAAGGTCAGGAAAAAGCCCCGGGCCCCAAAGCCCTGCTCTCGCGATTAGACAAGCCGTTTACAGGCGACCTGGATGAGATCAGAGGGCGAAAAACGATCAGGGCACTCGTAAGCTACAGCAAGACCAATT
>JBBSAR010000232.1:0-6709 GCA_038252125.1 Desulfatiglandales bacterium | reverse complement strand
GTCTACTATGCCATCCGGGAACGCGGGACCTTCGACGGACCGTTCGCGGAGCTGTTTCGATTGTTTTTGGAAACCTATCTAAAGGCGACGGGCGATGACGTCTTTTTCGAGGTTGCGCAACCCTTTTTCGCCTTCAGGGTCCTGGTCATTGCCCATCCCGGGTTTTATCCGGACGACTCCGATGAAACAAAGAAAAAACTACTGAATTTCGGCCGATCGGTTCTTCAAGAGCATAGATTCCAGGTGGATCGAATTTCGGATTATATGGAGGGACAATGAAATTTTGTCTGTGGATCACCGGCCTGCCGGGGTCCGGTAAGAGCACCGTGGCTCGAAGCCTTGCAGGTCTTATGAAAAGGGCCGGTATTGATGTCGTAACGCTCAATCTGGATGAGATTCGAAAAATTCTGACTCCCGAGCCCACATACTCCGAAGAGGAGAGGGGATTGGTTTATAGGGCTCTGGTGGTCATGGCCAAGGTGTTGGTGGAACAGGAATGCAAAAACGTCATTATCGACGCCACCGGAAACCGGCGGAAATTTCGAGATCTGGCAAGAGAACTGATTCCTGAATTTGCTGAAGTCCATGTGAAATGCCCATTAGAAGTCTGCCGGCGGCGCGAGGGCTCGCGCGACGCGACGCTCGTGAAAAAAGACCTTTATCAGAAGGCGGAAGAGGGGAGGTTGGAAGGTAAATTGCCGGGTGTGACAGTCCCTTACGAGGCGCCCGAGAGCCCTGATGTGGAGGTGCGATCCGACAGGCTCAAACCGCGGGAATCCGCGGAAATGATCCTGGAGTATGTACGATCAAGATGGAAATGACGGAGAGTCGGGAGTAATAAACCGTGCCGGCGTCCCTCAGGAACTGTATTTCGGCACCCAGCATAATGATCACGATGTTGTCATGGCCAGACCCTCATAGATATGCTGAATGATCACACTGAAGAAAATAATGGCTGTTTTTTCGAATCGTCCGTTCCGATTCGAAAAATGCCTTGCGACCTTTGCGCCTTTGTTTACCCCGTTCAATTTTTACCCCGTTAAACCTCGTTGTCGCTGTTGTTTAACCGGGGCACGCTAGTGACAGCGCAGCGTATTTAACCGGGGCGGTTCGATTTAATTGACGTTTCACATGAGAACTGGAAGGAATCCCCCGAGTTTCGATAATTCGCTTCAAAAGGAAGATGAAGCTATTCCGCTTCTGTGATATACTTATGACGGTGGAGGGTAAATGAGATGAATAGAGAGTTCAGCGTGGTTATCGAAAAGGACGAAGATGGGTACTTTGTTGCCTCTGTACCAACGCTACGAGGATGCCACACGCAAGCAAAGTCGCTTGACGCACTTATGGAGAGAGTCAAGGAAGCGATTGAACTTTGTCTTGAAGTGGAAGAACCGGCGCCCACAGAGTTCGTTGGGGTCCAGCGTGTGGCGGTCAATTCGTGAGTGAGCTTCCTGCGATAAGCGGCGAACGCCTCATCAAGGCACTAAAGAAGTTGGGTTTCGAGGTTATCCGGAGTAAAGGCAGCCACCATTTTCTTCGGCATGCCGACGGTCGATGCACTACCGTCCCGGTTCATTCCGGTGAAACAATCGGTCGGGGTCTTCTGGCTCAAATCAAAAGAGACTGTGAAATCTCTACAGAAGAGCTCAGAGAGGTGCTGTGAGCGAACAGTTTCATGGAGAGGGACGGGCTATTTTTGTGCCGCTTTTGGAAACATTGCCGGGCGGGGGGAAACGACCATAGAAGAAATCAGGGATTGCGAAGCTTTTCACGGAATTCCGAAATTTCCCTAAAAAACACTTGAATTCATTAGCTCAAATCTATTAGGATCGTCCTGTCAGAGAGACCCCAGAAAATCATCTGAGGGAAAATCTCAACCAGAGGGCAAAATGGATACAATAGTTGGCAACCCCATCTCCTAAATCAGGACTTGGGGTATTTTTTTGTTTGAGGGGAAAGGTAGTTTTCCGCATAACGTTCGAAATGGGATGTTATCCAGCTAAACAAAATACAAAATTGAACCATTTTGCTCAAGGAGGTAATTTCTGAGAGAACTTATCCAGAAATCGGATACTAACTGGTTGCCGGAGAAAATCCAAACATGCCCCGCTATGATCCGCTGACATCGCCAGAGCGAAGCGAACGTATGTCGCGTATCCGAAACGCCGATACAAAACCGGAAATGACGGTGCGGCGGATGGTTCACGGAATGGGTTATCGGTATCGTCTTCACGCTCCAGATTTGCCGGGGCATCCTGATCTTGTTTTTCGCCCCCGAAATAAGCTTATCTTTGTGCATGGGTGCTTCTGGCACCAACACGGCTGCCGCCAGTATCGGCAGCCGCGCACTAATCGTTCTTTTTGGGAAGCGAAGCTCACACGGAACAAGGAACGAGACGCTAAGACTCAAAGAGCGCTACGGCAACTTGGTTGGCATTTCATGGTGATTTGGGAGTGCCAACTGAAGAACGAAGCAGCGTTGCGTTCCCGAATCAGAAGATTCTTGGGAGGAAAATGAAAAAAGAACGATCCTCAATAGAACTGTTCACGGGGGCCGGAGGTCTGGCCCTCGGACTGGAGCAAAGCGGGTGGCATCACTTAGCGCTGATTGAAAGGAACGAGCATGCATGCTCGACAATTCATTTGAACGAGTCCCTTGGCCATCCACTTGCCAAGGGTTGGCGTCTCTACCCCGATGACGTGCGAATGATCCGCTACTCTGATTTATCTGACCATGTGGACATGGTAGCCGGCGGCCCTCCTTGCCAGCCTTTTTCTCTCGGTGGCAAGCATCGTGCATATCAGGACAACCGTGACATGTTTCCGGAAGCCGTTCGCGCGGTTCGAGAATTGCACCCGGAATGCTTCGTCTTTGAGAAGGTCAAGGGGCTGCTTCGACAGAGCTTCGCGAGCTACTTTCACTATATTATCTTGCAACTTACCTATCCGATGCTTGTAAGGAAACAAGATGAAGAATGGACATCGCATCTAGGTCGACTCGAACGTCATCACACCGGAGGCATGGAGCGTGAGCTTTCATATCGAGTAGTTTATCGGCTGCTTGACGCAGCCGATTACGGTGTGCCACAGCACCGCCACCGTGTATTCATTGTCGGCTTCAGATCAGACCTTCAACGGCGATGGTCGTTTCCGGAGCCGACCCATTCATATGATCGGTTGCTTTGGGATCAGTGGATTTCGGGGGCTTATTGGGACGAACATCGGATTGCCAAGAAAGATCGACCAGCAGCGCCAGAGCGTTACACTTCCCGCATAGTCCGACTCAAATCGCGATTCGGTCTTTTCCTTCCGCCTGGAGAAAGATGTCGTACTGTACGCGATTCTCTTATTGGCCTTCCCGACGCGAGGAACAAGACGGAGACGGTACCCAACCATGAATTCAGGGACGGTGCTCGTCCCTATCCCGGGCATACGGGCAGTACTCTTGACGCTCCATCGAAAGCGCTTAAAGCAGGCGATCACGGAGTGCCGGGAGGTGAGAACATGATTGCATTGCCGGACGGAACTTATCGATATTACACAGTTCGTGAAAGCGCCCGGATTCAAACATTTCCAGATGATTATATATTCAGCGGCTCATGGACCGAAGCCATGCGACAGATCGGAAATGCCGTTCCGGTGCGCTTGGCTGAGGCGATCGGTAACAGCATTTTGAAACAAGTAGCGTGAAGGATAGACATGCCATTGTTGCCTGACCTATTGAAACAAATTCAGAAGCTGAGGAAATCGTTACACCCCATCATGAATCTTACCTCCGCTGACAGCCAGAGCGATCGGGAGATTAAACGCTTCGTATCCGAATCAGGTTTATTGATCAATGAGTTACATCAGGCACGGGAACTCGTCTCGCCAGTCCGTTTCGGGGCTATCGGCATCACCCTGGGCCGATCAGACGGCATCGCCAAGTTTTTTGCGTTCAGCTTTACGAATAAAGAGAAACTCGTTCTTGAGAACCTTATTGATTCTCCCTTTTATGGCGCTGGAGTCTATGCGATCTACTACCATGGTAAAGCAGAGAAAGCATACCGTCCTCTTTCAGGTACTGAAACGCCGATATATGTAGGCAAGGCAGACCCAAAGAACCCGCAAGCTGAGACCGTTGAAGAACAGGGGCAAGCTCTGTATTCTCGCCTTAAGGAGCATTGCAAGAGCATGACCAAGGCGAATCTTTCGTTGTCGGATTTCTACTTCAGGGCTGCCCCCATTCAGACCGGGATGCAAGCAGCGGTGGAAGATTTCATGATCCGCCTCTTCCTTCCAATATGGAACAAAGAAGTCAAGATTTGTTTCGGAATTGGCAAACACGGCGATAGCCCCAAAACGCGGGCTAATAAACGTTCTCCTTGGGACACCATGCATCCCGGACGTAAGTGGGCGGCGGACACAGAGAGCGACCAAATGAAGCGCCATGAAATCGAAGCGAAGATAGCTGAACATTTCATGAAACATCCCGTTGTCCCCAACAAAGACAAGTTGTACAAGTTACTCTCTCTTGAATGACGTTCATGGGAATTTTTGGGGGGGGCGGCATATTTAATCCCAACCAAAACATTCTGAGGACAAGCCGCAGATGTTTGCGTGATACCCCAACGAGGTGGGAATGGCTTTTTCTTACAAGATTGATTTTGAACAAATGGAGTGGGAAACTCCGATTGCCGGTGTAAGGCATAAATACATGGATCAGGATGGTCAACGCATCCGGCTTGTGGAATACTCCGATGAAATGCCTCCCCATTGTTCACAAAGTGCGAGTTATCGCTTCCGTGAGTTTGCGAGGACGTGGTTGAGATTTAGACCAGAGATTCGATTGAAATGGCGGAGGTTTCCGGTAATAAGCTGCAAATTATGAGCAATGGCTGTAGCTGCAATCTGAATGTCCGCATCAGGAAGGATCATGCCTGTTTCTTCGAGATGAGCGCGGATGCTGCCGAAAACTTTCGCAATGTCGATGTCATAAGGCAGAACCGTAATGGCGGGCAGAACTCGCTGCTCGATATTTGATAAATGTCGTTCGCGGTCATGGGAACGATATGCACCTTTGTATAATTCTCCTATCACAACAGCACTCGTGAATTGCTCTTCCCTGGGTATTTTCATGATCCATTTCACGTAAGCTGTTGCGGGGCGTTGGCGCAGAAGCTCTGAAATTGCATCAGTGTCAAAGAGGAATGCCATAATTAGTGTTCGAGATCAGTGGTGTTTCGTTGTCCCTGCCGAGGGGAAGCGTCAAGTATTGCGGCCAATTCTTCGCTATTCTCCCAACCGCCGACAATACTGGCGAGACCACTCTCCGGGCCTGCTTTCCTCAAACGTTCAAGGTGTTCAAGTTCGTCGGGACTAACAAGAGCAGCAACTGGTTTTCCGCGCCTTGTAATAAGGACTGAGTTGCCCGCTTCAACTTTTCGGATGCATTCTGAGAAGGTTGCTTTTGCTAAAGCGACGGATATATTATTTTCCATATTTATTCTCCTTTTGACCATTATGGTCATTATGACCATGATGTCAAGGTTTGCGTTGAAAAATCACATGTAAATGGGTTGGTATGGGTCGGGCAATTCTTCACCCAAGGGATAGAAGAAGCACGAATCTAAAAACCGTTGGAACCGCGAACCAAACGCTTCACCGGACCCCTGGATGCGGAGGGGTAATCGCGACGTGTGGTGCAAAGGGCCAGTGAGCTTGTCGTTCTGTGCCAAGAAAGCCGGACCATAACATCGCGCTTGCATTGGGTCACAATAAGGACTATTGTTGAGTCACAATGGAGGTTGAAAATGAAATTCTTAAGCGTCAGGGATTTGAAAACAAAGTCATCACAGGTTTGGAAAGACCTGCCTGAACAAAAAGAAATGATTGTGACAAATAACGGCAGGCCGATTGCCTTACTTTCGTCCATTAACGAAAACAATTTGGAGGAGGTTTTAACCGCCTTTCGATATGCACGGGCAAAGAACGCCGTTGCATCAATTCAGTTTCAATCCGTTGAGGCAGGAACCGATAAAATTTCTTTGGACGAAATCAACTCTGAAATTGGGGCGGTGAGAGCAAAACGGAAAAAATGAGAATTGTACTGGATACAAATGTCCTTGTTTCGGGGCTGCTCACTCCTTTTGGCTCAAGTGGCGAAATTGTAAGGATGGTTTTTTCAGGCGAGCTCATTTTATGCATAGATGCCAGAATATTATCGGAATGCAAGGAAGTTTTATATCGACCAAAATTTAAATTTGACAAAAATAAAATTGCCGTATTGGTTGATTTTATAATGCAATATGGTCAGGTTGTTTCAGGCTCGCCGCTGAAACGCCCCTTGCCGGACCCTGATGATGAACCGTTCCTTGAAGTTGCCATAGCCGGCAATGTGAAAACTTTAATTACCGGTAACAAGATCCACTACCCTTCTGCATCTCGGGAGGGAATAGAAATCGTATCCCCTTCAGAATTCATTGATTTATTACGAACAATAAAAAGAAGCACAGAACTTGACGTCTACTAATTCAGACGGCTAATATCGGGGGCGCAGGTGATCTGCACGGAGCCGCGAAATGAAACCATTAACGCGGTTGGAGTGAGACACCTGATGATGTGCTCCTCACCCGAACCCCGTTCCCTGCTGCTACGCCGCCGTGAATCGCGGCACTGACAGCGACCTTCAAAATCGCCCCGGATGCGCCACTCGGCTTGCATGACT
>JBBSAR010000231.1:0-6726 GCA_038252125.1 Desulfatiglandales bacterium | reverse complement strand
GTCCTCTAATTGGAGACCTTCCCCCGACATGAGGTTCTTTAATAATGCGGGCGCCTTGATCAGGTCCTTACCCGACTTGAAGAAATAGAACATCACCAGAAGCATCAGCGCACACAATCCTAAAAGAGGCCAGTGTCTTTTCAAAAAAATTTTCATAAACGGTTTTTACTATATCAACCGGTAATTTGTTCTGTAAAGTCGTTTCCGACCCATTTTCCCTGACCTTTGAGAATCCATTCACACAATTCCCTGACAGCCCCATGTCCGCCTTTTTTGGCAGTAATCACATCAGCTCTTTCCCTGACTTCCTGAACGGCATCTCCAACCGCGACCGTCAGTCCCACCTCTCCAAACATGGTCAGATCAGGGAGATCATCTCCCATACAGCACACTTCCTCTCTTAATAGCCCTCTCTTTTCGATCATCTGCTTGCATACGTCCTTTTTGTTGCCTACCCCCTGAAGAACATCGGTTATTCCCAACTCTCTTCCCCGATGGGCCACCGCGGACGATCTGCGCCCTGTAATAACGGCAACCTCAACACCTCCGGCCATCAGCATCTTCAAACCGAGTCCATCCCTGACGCTGAAAGCCTTCATCTCCTCCCCTTTATGGTTCAGAAATATTTGTCCGTCCGTCAGGACACCGTCCACATCAAGGATGAGGAGCTTTATTCCCGCAAATCTTTCATCCATATTTATTTCCAATTAGCACCGGATCAGCCGATGTATTTCCCTGACAACGCTCAAAAGGGTCTCGACTTCCTCAAGCGGCAAAGAATTAGGCCCATCACAGAGGGCATGATCGGGATCAGGGTGAATTTCCAGAAACAAGCCATCAGCGCCTGCCGCCACGGCAGCCCTGGAGAGATGGCCCACAAATTCCCTTTGGCCGCCGGACCTTGTTCCTGATCCTCCCGGCAATTGTACACTGTGCGTCCCGTCAAAGACTACCGGAAAACCGAATTGTTTCAAGATGGGAATAGATCTCATGTCCACCACAAGATTATTATACCCGAAAGAACTGCCCCTTTCCGTTATCAGAATGTCGCTGTTTCCGGTAGAGGTCGCCTTGCCGATGACAGGACCCATTTCCGCCGGCGAGATAAACTGTCCTTTCTTGATGTTGATAGGGACCTCTGACCTTGCAGCCGCCACAATCAGATCGGTCTGCCTGCACAGAAATGCCGGGATCTGAATGACATCAAGCACTTCTGCCGCCTGGTCAATCTCATGGATGCCATGGATATCAGAAAGTACCGGAAGCCCCGTCCTTTCTTTGACTTTGCGGAGGATCCCAAGCCCTTTTTCAATCCCGGGCCCCCTGAACGATTCCAGCGATGTCCGGTTGGCTTTGTCGTAGGAGGTCTTGAAAATGGCGGGAATCGAAAGTTTGTCGCTTAATGCTTTTACGAAACGGGCCACTTCAAGCGTGGTTGCCTCATCCTCAATAACGCAGGGACCCGCGATAAAGAAAAAGGTTCTGTCCACTTCAACCGTGAACTGCCCGATATCTATTTTTTTATTCATCCCGATCCCATAGGCCCATATAACAAAAAAGCTCTTCCCCTTCGCTATCTCGATTTCAAACAGGTAACACGGGGCTGAACTTCCTGTTTACGAAATGACCAAAAGAGTATAGCACCGGGAATGGAAAGTCAAGGAATGTGAATTTTCCCATGCAATTGTCATTCCGGCTTTTACCCCATGGCCGGCCATGGGGCAAAGACTGGAATGACAGTTGCTGTTTGTATCAAAATACACTTGTTTAAAGTGGAGATAAGCTATAGAATGAAGACAATTAAATCTATTTCCCGGAGAGGAACCGAAAATGGCGAAAAAATCAATCACAAAAACCATTGAAGAGATTAACAAGAAGATAAAACAGGGCAAAGCCGTTGTCGTTACAGCAGCCGACATGGTAGATACGGTTAAGACATTAGGGCCTGAAAAGGCGGCGACGGAAATTGATGTGGTTACCACGGGGACGTTTTCACCCATGTGTTCTTCGGGAGCATTCATCAACTTCGGACACACAAAACCCGCAATCAAAGCCGCCCGCGTCTGGCTCAATGGAGTCCCCTCCTATGCAGGTCTGGCCGCGGTTGACACCTATATCGGCGCGACCGAACCGACCGAGGACGACCCGCTCAACAGGATTCATCCGGGCCAGTTCAAATATGGTGGAGGGCATGTGATCCATGACCTGATTGAGGGAAAGAAGGTGGAGCTAAGGGCCACCGCCTATGGTACGGACTGTTATCCCAAAAAACAGGTAAAGAAAAGAATCACCTTGCAGGATCTCCCTTACGCGGTACTCCTGAATCCAAGGAATGCCTACCAAAACTATAACTGCGCCGTGAATCTGTCCCAGAAGACCATATACACCTATATGGGCGTGATGAAACCAAACGCGGGAAACGCCAACTATGCCACGGCCGGCCAGTTAAGTCCTCTTTTTAACGACCCATTCTATCGTACCATGGGGCTGGGAACCCGGATCTTTATAGGAGGCGCCAAGGGGCACATTATCGGCCCCGGCACCCAGCACAACCCCAACGCAAAAAGAGGTAAAAACGGCATCCCGTTGACGCCCGCCGGGACCCTGATGGTCATGGGAAACATGAAGGAAATGGATCCCCGCTGGGTAGTGGGCGTCAGCATGCTGGGCTACGGGTGCTCCCTCGCCATGGGAATCGGCATTCCAATCCCGATCCTTAACGCGGAAATAGCCAAATTCACGGGAATTTCCGACGAGGACATAACCACACAGATCATCGATTATGGGATTGACTATCCAAAAGGCGCCGGCAAAAGCCTCGGCAAGGTGAATTATGCCGAGCTTAAAAGCGGCGCCATTGATTTCAGGGGTGAAAAAATTCCCACCGTGCCCATGTCTTCCTACGTTCGGGCACTGGAAATTGCAAATATCTTGAAGGGGTGGATAGAAAATGGCGAGTTTCTGCTATCGCAGCCGCAGGATATGATTCCCGGCCCCGATCAGGCATAGAAAAAAATCAGGCCCTCCCCTCTAACGGGGAGAGCCTGTTAAAAAACAGCGTTTGGTGATCAAGCTTTCAGTTTTCCCAATAATTCGGCGGACACTTCCTTCACACCGGGCCGTCCATCCAGGTCGATGATTTTCGGGACATCGTTGTTTTTGGCCGAAATTTTCTTGAAATAGTTTACTCCCGCCATGGTGCCGGTCTTCTCATCATAATAGATATTGTGGCGCTGGTCGATAGCGGCTGCATCCTGGTCATCGGATCTGGTCTTCAGATCTCCGCCACATACCCTGCATTTATCCCCGTTGGGTTTGATGGCATCAATGAAGATATTATTGGGGTGATTGTTGTCGTTGACGCAAAGCCTTCTGCCCATGATACGGTCTTTGGCGATCTGCCTGTCCAGGATCATTTCGATCACGATATCCAGGGTGATGCCTTCCTTCTTGAGGGCTTTATCCAGTTCTTCCGCCTGGGTCAGGTTTCGAGGAAAACCATCCAGAAGCCATCCTTTTGCACAATCATCGGCTTTCAGACGGTCGAGGATCATGGGGATGGTAATTTTGTCGGGAACCAGCTCTCCCCGGTCAATATATCCTTTCGCTTCCTTGCCGAGATCTGTCCCCTTTGAAATATTCTCCCTGAAAATCACGCCTGTTTCAATGTGGGGGATTCCGAATTTGCCTTTTACTATCGCGCCCTGCGTGCCTTTACCGCTGCCGTTTGGCCCAAAAAACAGTATCTTCATGTTCCGCTCTCCTTAAAGTGAATTTCTTGTGAAAGTATTTCAACATAGGGGGCCTTGTCAAGCGGGAAAAGCATTTTACCGCAATCAGAAATCGGTTTAGGCCCTTATCCTTTTTTCTCTTCTTCTTCCTTCTTGAGGAGTTCCCGAAGATTGGTCATGAAGGCATCGCAACGCCATTTTGGAACCACAAAAATCCATGGACTCAGACGATCATTCTCTTTTGCTGTTTCGGCGAGGAGATCAGATCGGTTTTCCTTTTCCGGTTGAGCCGCCTTGCCGGCTCCCTCTTCTTTCCCCTTTTCATCTTTTTTCCATTCGGATTCTTTCCAGCTCACGTCTATTTTCAAATCGCAGGGCCCCTGTTCCGAACAGTCCGGATCGGGATACACATGGTAAACCATTCCGTCAAAAAGCGTATAATCGATGCGAAAGGCTTTCCCTGAGGATGGCGTACCCGTCTTTTTTACGGGTTCATGGGTTTCGGAGGGCTGCGAGCCCTTGTTAGCGGAGCTTCGAGGTCGAATATCCTCTATTTGAAGCGATGAAAGGGCGCCGGACAGACGATTCAGAGACGCACGGTCCACATTTTGCCCCGAGATCGGGACAGTGAGATCGAGCTCCCCACCCTTCGCGTTTCGTTCAAAGACATACCTGGGCCCTTCACCACCAGGCCCTTCACAAGAAATTTTCGCGACGTCGACACCGTTTATCCGAACGGGGTTCTTGGCCAGCCAGGAGGAATGTCCTGTTTCAAAGGAGGTAAAGATTTTATCCACGAGATAGATGTTTTTATTACCTTCCAGCATGACGTACTGTCCATCCGGCACGTCACCCTTCCCTCCCCGTTTTCTGGTCTCCCCGATGAGAATTCCCGCAATTAATGCCCCTTTGTCATTTTTCAGTTCTATAAGGGTTCCGGACTTTCCTTTGGCAGCGGCGGCGTCGTTGGGAAAGACGAGATCGAGCCGCTTCCGGATCTCTTCGGTGGAATCAAAGGAGCGGCCGATCTTTGCATCCTTTACCGTATCAACGAGCTCTTTGATCCTGGAAAAATCGGCAGGATACCGGTAACTTGTCTGTACAAGCCAGCCCTTATTCCCGTTCACAAGCTCAATATTCTCCTCCGCGTTCCGGATGTGGATGGCTGCGATATCTCCCGCGGGAATTCCCGGGATCATGGAGGCGCCCATTTTCAGAGAAGCCCTTGGCCCGGCCTTCTCATATATCACCAGGCCGCCCGCCGCAACAACGACCACCAGAATAGCCAATAAGATCAAAAAGGTTTTTGTTTTCATCTCTTCCTTAACTTCCTGTGTTTATAAATAGCGAAACCTATTCCCGCCAAGGCAACCAGGAAGGGCATCAGGAAGATATTCAACCACTTGATCCTGGTTCCCAGATCTTCTATATCTGACCGCAGGTTCTTTCTCACTTCTTTCAGTTCATGATTGATTTTCTGCTTTTCCTCCCTGAATTTGGCGATTTCCGCTTCCTGTTCGGGACTCGCAACAAGTTTCTGGGATGTACTTTTTTCTTGGTCAAGCTCCCTGAGCTTCTGGTTGGCGGCCTCTATACGGGCCTCCAGTTCCTTTTCCTTGCTCAACCATTTTTTCTGCGCCTCCCTTTGAAGCGCAAGCACGGCAGTAAAAGGCCGCTCGAATTTCCCCCTGGAGCGCAGTTTGATCAGTTCGTCGCTCCCTGTGAGAATTTCAGAAGCATTGGCCACAAAATTCAGATTGTCGTTGAACATCTCCGAAAGGGCAAAACCCGGAAGATTTCTCTGCTGCATGTAAAAATGATTCGCCAGCATATCCGCGTCGGAAACAATAATAATGGTTGCCTCCTTGGTCCCCTGTTCAGCATGGGGTCTTTTTGTCTTGCTGTTTTCAGCCGAATCGGCGAACTTTTCTTCCTTGAACCCTCCAGGAAAAGCGGTTTTGAACTTTCCATGAATACGAACCGCGATGTTGAACCTTTTTCCGGCAGGAACGAAATCTTTCTTGACGGCGTCAACCCCCATATAAGCTTTGAAGGCCTGGATAACGGCCGCATTCTCACTGGATACGACCAGTGGCTCGAACTGGAACGGACTGTCTTTCACCCGGGTTATCGCGCCTGCGATCGGAAAAAGCATACTCTCCAGACCGGAAGTGACGATATCCTCCTGATTGAAGGAGAAGCCCCTTGCGGAAATCATGAGAGGATTTTCCTCCGGGGTGTTGTTTCTCGTCATAACGCGGGTGGCTTGATCAAAATCCGCAATGGCCATTTTCGGGTCCATGGAAACACCCCAGGAAGCAAAAAGTTTGGGCAGAGAAGCGCCGGCCGATCCCATGAACTGCTGAGGCCCCTGGCTCCTGTCGGAAACGCACAAAGGATCGACGAAAACAAGGACGTTTCCACCGGAAAGGACGTACTGATCCACGGCATACCGCAGAGCCTGTGAAAACGTTTTGGGGTAGATGATCACGAGGAGATTCACGTCCGGGTCTATCTCGGTTGACGAAACCGGAATATTTCGAACATCATAGGCCTTTTTCAATTCCTCTATAAAAAACCAGGGGCCTTCCGGTTTCTGACCCGGCGCCATCTGTCCCGCCGGATTCCCGAAAACAGGCAGATCGCTGACAATCCCCAGCACCTTTTTTCGGACGGATTGCAGATCCTGAATAATCCGGGTAACATTATATTCCAGCGTCTTCTCCTGACTTGGGTCCAGCCATTCAATGACATCCTCCTGATCCCCCGAAACGAGGACCAGTCCGCAATAAATATTTTCTCCCCCGGGGAGCTGAATGGGCTCCAACCCGTACCTCTGGGCCCATTCCTCTTCATCGGAATCCGGCTTGGGATCGTAGAATTCCACCCGGACATTGTTCTTGCCGGCATGTTCATATTCCGAGAGAAAATCCTTGATTCTTTTTGCGTAAAGCTCCATGCCGGCCGGGATGTTCGGCCCCTGACCGTTCTTCGC
>JBBSAR010000230.1:0-6739 GCA_038252125.1 Desulfatiglandales bacterium | reverse complement strand
GTTGTGAGGGTGAATCCATCCATCCCGGGCATCTGGACATCCGTTATGACCAGATCATACGGCTTTTCCTCAAGCCTGTTTAAGGCCGCAAGGCCATCCATCGCCGTTTCCACCTCAAATCCGGCTGCTTCCAGGATGCTCTTTTCCAGAAGGCGGGTCGTCATCTGGTCTTCCACGAGCAGTATCCTCTGTTTGCCTTCTTTCCTCTCAAGGGAGACGTTTCTCTCCAGAAATATGTTCCCTGCCTTGATCTGGGCCGTGGTAAACAGTTTGGGAACATCGATGATCAGCGCGATCTCTCCCGTGCCCAGGATGCTGGACCCGGAGAAAGCGGGAAGTCTTCTCAGATGGCTGCCCAGGTTGCGCATGACAATTTCCTCTACGCCGACCACTTCATCTACCTGAAAGGCAATTTTTTTCCCACCGTGCCTGAGGAGAATGAGAGATATCTTTTCATTGTCATTCGGTCTTTCCGGCTTGGGAAAGGACAAGGTGACATCCAGTCGTGCGCACGGCACAATCTCCCCCTGCAGATAAACGGCTTCCCGACCTTTGGCGGTAAGAATGTCATCCGGTGAGATCCGCAGGACCTGTATGGCGGAAAAGACGGGAATGGCCAGCGTATGTCCGGAGCAACGGACCAGAAAAGCCCTTGCTGTGGCCAATGTCAACGGCAGGGAGATGGTGGTTGTCGTTCTTTCCCCGGGGACGCTTGTTATTTCCACGCTGCCGTTCAGCTTTTCTACGTTGTCCTTTACCACTTCCATCCCGATACCCCGGCCGGAAAGTTCCGTCACTATGGGCGCCGTACTGAAGCTCTGAAGGAAAAGGAGATCGAAGACTTCATCATCCAAAAGGCGTTTGGCTTCATCCTGCGATAGAAAGCCTTTTTCCAGTGCCTTTCTCTTGATCTGCTCCTTGTCTATTCCACGCCCGTCGTCCATGATTTCAATGGTAACTTTGTCAATATCCTGAAAAGCCCTGAGGATAATTGTACCTGCCTCCTCTTTCTCTTTTTGCTTTCTTTCTTCAGGGGATTCAATGCCGTGATCAATGGCGTTTCGCAAAAGGTGCATCAGAGGGTCGCTCAGTTCCTCTATGGCCCTTTTGTCTATGCATGTTTCTTCCCCCTGAATAATCAATTCCACTTTTTTGTTCTTCTGTCTCGCAAGATCACGTACCGGTCTGGAAAAAGCGTTGAACAGCATGGAAACAGGGAGCATCCGGATATCCATTACGAGTTGCTGGGTTTCGGTCACAAGCTGGTTCAACACCTCCAGGGATTCATGAAAGTCTTCACTGAATTGTTCAACGATCCGGCGTCCTTCATTCCTCCGCAGGACCAACTCCTTCAAAGCGAGAGAAAGGGGGGGCTGACTTGCCGACGTATCCGTACGGTCTTCCTCCAGGATGCTCAGGAGTTTCTGCTCCTTCTTTTGGGATATTTCGGCCATATCCAGCTGAACCAGCAGACTCTGCATCCGGTTTCGCGTAATCACCAGTTCCACGGCGATGTTGAGGAGCCGGTCCACTTTTTCCGTGGGAACCCTGACGGTTTCGTGGGCGGTCTTTCCCAAAGGAGTTTCGTTAATCCGTGCCAGGCCTTTGGGAACGGAGCGGGAGGGGCGGGACGCGCCCGAGATTGGCAGCAATGCCTCAATTCTTTCAAGAAGGCCGTTCAGTTGGGTGGTATCTTCCACAGGGGTATGGGACAGTCCGTCCACCATGGCGTTGATGACATCATTGGTCTGAAACAGTACATCGAACGTCTCGGGATCCGTTGCCACCCGCTGCTCCCGAATTCCTCGAATAATGTCTTCCAGATGGTGGCACAGGGAGGTGATGTGGCCCAACCCCATGGTCATGGCGGCGCCCTTGAGGCTATGGGCGTTTCTGGAAATTGCGGACAGGGATCCTGAATCCCCGCAGCCTTTCTTTTCAAGGAGAAGCAGTCCCTGGTTGATGGCATCGATATGCTCTCGCGCCGACTCAATAAAACCCGGGAGAAACTCCCTGATGTTGGGTGGCAGAGGGGAGCCCTCTTTTGGATGAAGATCGTCGTCAATAGGATTCATTTATGCCTCCAGTTGAAACCTGGAGATGATCTGCTTGAGCTTCCCGGCCATTTGGCTCAATCCATTTGCCGCTTTGGTGGTGTCTTCCGCGGCGCCTGCCATCTGTCTTGCCACATCGGACAATTCCCGCATGGTAATGACCACCTGATCGCTTGCGCTTTTTTGTTGACCGGTGGCCATGGAAACCTGTTTGGCCGAATCGGTGGTTTGCACGGCCATGGAAACAATTTCGCTCATGGCTTTTTCAACCACCTCAAGCTTTTCGGATCCGGTTTTGACAATTTTCACGCTTTCTTCCGCCGCCATGACCGACGTGTTGGCCGCGGACTGGATTTCCACGGCAATCTCTTCTATGGTTCCCGTGGACTTGACGACGTTTTCCGCCAGTTTTCGGATTTCAGAGGCCACCACGGAAAATCCTTTTCCCGCCTCCCCTGCTTTGCTGGCCTCGATAGCGGCATTCAGGGAAAGCATTTTTGTCTCGGCCGCCACATCGTTGATAATCCTCAAAACTTTGCCGATTTGTTGGGATTTTTTTCCAAGAGACATGATCTCTTCAGCTCCGGTCTCCGTTTGGATAAGAATCCTGTCCATCAGTTTTGCGGCCTCCGCCATGGCCCGGGCGCTTTCTTCGGCATTTTCCTGGGTGGATTCGGCCATGCCGGCCTGAATATGACTGCTCTCCGAAATCTGTCCGGCCGTCGCGGAGAGTTCTTCAAGACTCGCGGTTGTTTGCCCCACGCTGGCCGCCTGTTCGGATGCGCCTGATGCCTGCTCTTCCGAGGAAGCGAGGATCTGATTGCAGGCCGTTCCCATCTGCAAAATGGCCTCTCTTACCTGAACAATAATTTCCATGAGGTTGATTCTCATCTGATTAAAGGCTTCTCCCAGGACTCCTTTGAATTCGACCTGTGAAGTCAGATCGCCCATGGCAATGTTGTTGGCCTGGTTTGCAAGCCTGTTGAGTCCCTGTTGCATCTTATAGAAGCTAAAGGACAGCGCACCTATTTCATCTCCGTTCACCACATTGACAGGAAAGGACAGTTCCCCATCCGCCATCTTTCCGGCGATTATTTCCAGCTTCCTTACAGGCTCCGAAGCGCTTTCCGCCATCCGGTAACTGAGATAAAAGGCCACGATCAGGACCACAAAGGAGGACAGCAGGGTGCTGAATAGAAAAGAAGACATTTTTTCTCTGACCGATGCGAAATTGAAGACTTTCACCATCAGCCAGTCGTTGTCCCCGGTGGGCATGGCAACATAGATTTTCTGCTTGTTCATGTCTTTGTGAGAAGTGCTTTCATGGTTCCCCGCGGTTCCATTCACGAGATTTGTGAAAAGGGACTTGAATGCCTCCATGTTTCCGGAATCCGGGAGGGGAGTCTTTTCACTGCTGATTATTCTGCCGTTTCTGTGGAGAAAAAATAGCCAAGCGTCCTTACTGCCGGAGCCTTCATCCAATATTTTTTTCAACGCATCGCTTTCTGAAATTTCCGGCAGGCCTTTAAGTTGACGTTTCAAACCCAGGAGTTCGTGCTTGGTGTTTTCCTCATAGAGGTTTTCGATGATCCGCTGTGAATGGCTGTAGGAAACGCTTGCCTGAAACAGAATGGTTACCATCAGTATGGACAGGGAAACGATCAGGATTTTGCTGAAGAGCGACAGCACTTTCGGAGGATCGGTCATCCCGAAATTTTTGACCCAATCACCTAAATAAGGGGCAAGAATCCTTTCGTTGTTGAAAAAGCAGCACACGGAATACACCAGGGAAATCATGATGGCGATCATGAGAGTCTGAATGGATTGAACACGGTCGAAATCGGCAAAAAGGATGAGCTGCAGTATCCCGATAACAAAGCCGAAGATCAGAATCCCTAACATGGCCCAGGAGATTTTCAAAGGGAGACGAAGGCTCGATGTAAGGACCTCTTCAAGCCGGGATATCGATTTTTCGGAAGCATTCCCGGGGTTTTCTTCTTCAAGGGACAGTTTGCCAACCCATCGCATGGGCATCCAGATGCAGATAATGCCAAAAAAAGGGGCCTCCCACGCATAGATAATAAAAAGGGTTTTGATCTGTTCCCATGTCATCTCAAGGGTGAGCAGGATATAGGGGATAAAAAGAATCCCCACGGTTCCCAGGAAAAACAGCGCCTGATGTAAACCTACTTTTTTTTGCAGTTTGGTCATCGTTCCCTCGCGGATAGCCGGATATGTTGCACTCGTAAACCGTTATGATACGTTTTTAAAAATAGATATGAGATCTCCCAGAGCGGAGGCTAACTTTTGCAGGCCCTGTACCGAAACGGTCGTCTGGCTTGCGGCGGATGCCATCTGCCTGGTGACTTCCGAGATCTCCCGCATGGCCGAGGCCGTTTGTTCACTGGCCGTTTTCTGCTGGCTTGTGGCTATGGAGACCTGCTTGGCGGAGTCCGTGGTCTGTTCGGCAAGGAAGACGATCTCCTGCAGCGCCGCCTTCACCTTTTCCAGTTCTCCCGTTCCGGTGGAGACCACCTTCACGCTTTCTTCAGCCGCCATAACGGATGCATTGGCGGCTCCTTGGATTTCCTGAAGAATTTCTTCGATGGCGCCCGTTGACTTCACGACGCTCTCCGCCAGTTTCCGTATTTCCTCTGCAACCACGGAAAACCCCTTCCCGGCTTCTCCGGCCCTGCTGGCCTCTATGGCGGCGTTCAGAGAAAGCATCTTGGTTTCGGAGGCGATGTCGTTGATGATGCCCAGGACTTTTCCAATCTTTTGTGATTTTTCTCCCAAGTTCATGATTTTTCTGGCGCCGGCTTCGGTCCTTTGCCGTATGTCGTTCATTACCCCGGCAGCCCTGTCCATGGCTTCCTGACTTTCCTCTGCATTCTTCAGTGTTGACTCGGCCATCCCCGCCTGGGCCTCACTGTTCTCGGCAATCTGTCTCGCGGTGGTGGAGAGTTCTTCAACCGTGGCGCTCGTCTCGCCGACACTCGAGGCCTGTTCCGCGGCCCCGGAAGCCTGCTGCTCGGCGGCCGCAACGATTTCATTGCTGGCGGAGCTGATATGCATCACGGCATCTTTAACCTGTCCGATAACTCTGTTTAGCGATGACTCCATGATGGCAAAGCTGTGGGCGAGAGCCCCCACCTCATCCCCGCTGAGGGTGGGGGTCCTGTACCCCAACTCCCCTTCCGCGATCCTCTTCGCGGCCCTTTCCAAATCTTTCAGAGGTCTCGAAACACTGGATGCCAGACCATAGCTGAGGAAAAAAGTCACTATCAGAATAAGGGCCGAGATCAGAACGGCTCTCTTCACAAGGGACATACCGCCCTTCCCGGATAATTCAAAATCGATTACCTTGACCAGCATCTTTTGCCCGCTCTTTAGCGGCGCCCCACAATAGATCAGATTCCGCGGAATATCCCGGCAGGTGGATTCCCGGGATAATCGTTCAAAAAGAGCCATGCGGTCTTTGACTCCTTTCAGCGGGAAGTGCTGATCCGGTTTGCCTGCCAGTACGGCGCCCGTTCGCTCTAAGATGAAAAACCGGTCGTTCCCTTCGGATTCCAAGGATTGAAGAAATTTTGTCTCTGTTTTCGTTGGATCCCCGGCAAGCAGGTCTTCATCCAGCAGGTTTTTGAACCGCAACAACTCCTGAATGCCGGCGCCGGCAAGTTCCTTCCCCAGGATTTGTGTCGAATGGGTGTAACTGACGCTCACCAAAAACAGAATGGTTACGATTATGATAGCGAGGCACATGGTCATGACTTTGTTGAAGATCGAGAGTACCGCGGGAGGCGAAACCGTACCATTGTCAGGGATGATTCCTGCCAGGTAAGGCGCTATGATGCGCTCATTGTTCAGGAAACAACAGATGGCGTATGTCAGGGCAATGATTACCCCGACAATAAACGCCTCAAGGGCCTGGATAAAGTTGAAATGGGCTATAAACACAACCTGCAGGACACCTATGGCGAAGGCGAAAAGAATCAGGAAGAAGACGCTCAGGGCGACTTTCTGGGGAAAACGAAAAGCCTGTATGATCAGCCGTTCCATGTGAACCGAGGTACCTGTCGCCGGTTCGCGATTTTGATTCGATTTCGTGATGCCTCGAATCCACCTCATGGGCAGCAGGGTGCAGAGCAAGCCAAACAGGGCGCCCTACCACGCATAAATGATCAAAACATGCGTGAGCTGGTCAGGGGTCATCTCAATCGTAAACAGGATATACGGGATGCCCAGAAAAATGACCACGGCCAGGAAAAAAAGGGCTTGATTCAGGCCGACTTTCTTCTGTAATTCGTTCATTTCAATAAGCCTCGCTGTTGTCTATTAGTCCATACGGGCTATTCCTGGCCCGACCTGAGATGATCAAGGTCCACGAGGCAGGCGATTCGGTTTCCGATCAACGCCAGCCCCCAGAAAGAACGAATTGTTTTTTGCGACCCGATCAGAGGCGGGAGCTTCCGTATCTGAGATAGATCCAGTCTTGTGAGCCCTTCCACCATATCTACTTCGAAGAACGCCATTCCGGTCCCGGTCTGCACCTCCAACAGGCAGGAACGGGAAACTGCTTCTTCTTTCGGCACATGAAATGCCTTTCCCATGTCTACCGACGTTCGGCCGAGTTCTTCCCGTTTGATCTTTTTCCCGTCGTGAATCCTGGATACCTGTCCGGC
>JBBSAR010000229.1:0-6749 GCA_038252125.1 Desulfatiglandales bacterium | reverse complement strand
TACAAAAAGCATGACGCGAACTCACCGGGAACGTCTTATCAGAAGCGGATTCATCAAAGAAGTGATGAAAGGATGGTATATTTCAGCCCGCCCTGAAGGGCCAGCCGGTGAGAGTACGGCCTGGTATGCCTCATTTTGGGGCTTTTGTGGTAATTATCTTAAATCAAGGTTTGGTAATCAATGGTGTCTTTCCCCTGAACAATCATTGAGCATTCATAGCGGAAACTGGAACATACCAGAACAACTTCTTGTCCGCACTCCAAAAGGGGGGAACAAGCCAATATCTCTTCTTCATGAAACATCGATAATGGACGTTCGCCTGAAATTGCCGGACAAGAATGATATGGAAATCAAGGAAAACTTAAGGATTATGACCCTGCCCGCTGCTTTGATTTCATGTGCGCCAGGCTATTATTCAAATAATGCCATAGAAGCTCGAGCTGCGCTATCCATGATCTCTGATGCTTCCGAAATCTTACACAAACTTCTTGAGGGGGGGCATAGCACAGTAGCGGGAAGGCTTGCAGGCGCTTACCGAAATATTGGGAAAAATATTATTGCTGACAATATCATTGAGGCAATGAGATCTGCCGGATACAGCATTACAGAAAATGACCCCTTTGAAGAAAAATCTGCTATTATTTTTAGTGAGAGCGAGCTTTCTCCGTATGTCAACCGGATACGGATGAACTGGGCAGATATGCGCGGTATTGTCCTCGAAAATTTTCCGCGGGAACCCTTATTAAGCCCGAACACCGATGAATATCTTAAACATGTTGATGATATATATCTGACTGATGCCTATCATTCACTTTCTATTGAAGGATATCACGTCAGTGAGGAGCTGATTGAACGTGTCCGCTCAGGGAATTGGGACCCGGAAACTAACCGCAAAGATAAAGAGTACGCAAATGCCTTGGCTGCTCGTGGTTATTGGCAAGCTTTTCAAGCAGTGAAGAAAAGCCTGGCAAAGATTCTGACTAAAAACTCTCCGGGTACGGTGGTAAGTACCGATCATTCCATATGGTACAGAGAATTATTTGCCCCAAGTGTAAGCGCTGGTCTTATGGCCGCATCTGACCTTGCCGGTTACCGTAACCAACCTGTCTTTATTCGAAAATCAATGCATGTACCACCCCGATACGAAGCTGTACGGGATCTTATGCCTGCATTCTTCTCTCTTTTAAAAGATGAAGAAGAGCCTGTTGTAAAAGCTGTTTTAGGCCACTTTTTCTTTGTATATATCCACCCCTATATTGATGGAAATGGCCGCATGGGAAGATTTCTGATGAATGTTATGTTAGCCGGCGGTGGCTATCCATGGACAGTCATTCCACTTGAAACCCGCAATGATTACATGGACACCTTGGAACAAGCAAGCGTAAGAAAGAATATAAAGCCGTTTTCCATATTTATAGCTGAACTCGTTCAAAAAGGGTGATGTTATTTGGGATTGCCAAACGACTTTTCAGGGCCAAGAAAAGCGATATAGAGAATCAGAACGATTATTCAACCATCAAAATGCACACGGACAAGCCGGTGATTTTGAAACATTGCGACCCTATACGTCATTTAGGCCAAAGCTGGAGCCCCACTGTTTCAATAAGCTCTGGACTCTGGACGTTGCCGGGGAGTCGGAGGTATTGGCATCAGTTCCTAATGCAATTTAGTACTCATGCGGTCGTAAAAGGTTTTGGCTATGATCTCGTTTGAAAATGTAATTAAAAAATACGGCAATCTGGTCGCCGTGGACGGGGTTTCCTGCAATATCGATAAAGGGGAATCTTTTGCTCTCTTAGGACCCAACGGGGCCGGAAAGACGACCCTCGTGCGCTTGCTTCTCGGTTTTTCGCGCTGCACGGCCGGAAACATCGTCATAGAAGGGCTGCCCGCCGGGAGATCAGAAGCGCGAAAGAAGGTCGGATACCTGGCTGAGTTAAACCGCATTCCGCCCTATCTGTCCGGCGAGGAATATCTGATGCGACACGCCGCGTTTTGCGGTCTGTTCGGTAGTTGTGCTAAAAAGTCTGTGGGGGAAATATTGGAACAGGTTGGGATGAACGGCAGTGAAAGGAAAAAGGCATCCCAATATTCAAAAGGGATGACACAACGAATGGGACTTGGGGCCGCGCTCCTGGGCAACCCCGAGCTGCTTGTTCTGGATGAACCGGCTTCCGGCCTGGATCCTCTGGGAATGCGAGATGTCCGCGCGCTCCTTGAAAAATTCAAAAAAAGTGGAGGAACCATTATCCTCAATTCCCATCTGCTTTCAGAGGTGGAGAGACTCTGCGATACGGTTGCCATCATGAACAAGGGCAGAATAAAGGTAAAGGGCCCCCTCTCCCATATCGTTCATGGCAATGAAACACTGGAAGACGTATTCATCCGACATGTTGAGGATAAAAACTCGTAAGATGAATAACCTGATCCGGATATCCGTTATCAGCATAAATGACCAAATGCGTCAGAAGAGTTTTTATCTGCTTTTGGCAATCGCCATTGTTTTTGTCTTGCTTATCAGAGGGTGTTATCAGGGCGATTATTCCGTCAACGGGCGACAAGTTGACAATGTTTCCGTGGCCTGGTATGCGTCACTGATTGTATTTCACGTTATTGCCGCAGGCATGCTCCTGATGGCATCCATGCTTTCCATGGGTATATTTTCCCGGGATCGTGACGACGGCAGCATGGTGATGTTTCTCTCCCATTCCGTTGACAGATGGCAGTATGTGCTCGGCAGAATTTTGGGGACCTGGGTTCTTTCAACTGCTTTTATGTTCATTCTTCATCTGGCCATCTTTCTGATCGCCCTGGCCAATACAGGGGGAATGATCACCGGATACCTGACCGCATCTCTTTTGTGTTCGGTCAATCTGCTTTATGCAATTGTCCTGACGTGCTTTTTGTCTCTTTTCCTGCCGAATGTTATGGCCGCAATTTTCACTCTGGGAATTATCGGAATCAGCTTCATATCGGACGGGGCCTACCAGGCCATGCAAAGTGAACAAATTCGGCAACTGATTTATAGTGAAAACCATGCCTCCCTCTGGCGAATCCTCTATCCGAAGGTCTACATGCTTCAGCATTATGCATCCACGCTGATTACGAATAATGCCTTTGTTGGCATGTCCCCCATATATGTCTGGGGCAATATTGTTTTCTACACGGGAGCGCTGGCTGCTGCTGTATTGTGGCGCTTTTACAACAGCGAGATATGACCGTACAATCGTTATAAAGAAAAATTGCATTGTGAACGCGTTGAATGGGGCCGACCATTGAGAGGCATGGGTGTCGCGCCTACATTGTTGACAGTCTATGCCTTTCTATCCCCAAATGCCCCAACCACGCCTTGCACCCGATGAACGGGTGAAGGCGAATGTTATTTGATCATTTAAGATGTCCCCCGCATGGAGCTTCAGGCGACCTCGTAAACTCGGCAGCCGGGCTTTTGGTTCTATATACAAACACCAACGGAGGAGTGTGGCCTAACTGAGGAGGTGGAGGTTGTTTTAGTTATATATTTATGCCCGTCCCCATCCGTCCCGCTGAGACCAGGCGTTAATCGGACAGGGTTGAATTAAAACGCTCATTTGGTAAAAAGGGATAGTGGAAGACGGAGCAGAGTGTGGTAAAGTCAGGAAACATTGAGGACAAAAGGGGAAGAGACTCCATGAAAAGAGAGGAGATCGTTTTATGTCTGAAACGGTTCAAAACCACGAAGGGTGATGAATATCAGATCAGACGAATTGGATTGTTCGGCTCTGCAGCTCGAGATCGCGTGAACCCGCAAAGCGATATCGATGTGGTTGTTGAACTGGAACGACAGGATTTGTTTACCCTTATCGGCATAAAACAGGATCTTGAAGAGGAATTGCACAGTAATGTGGATGTCGTGAGCTACAGGGAGAGAATGAATCGGTTTCTTAAGAGCAGGATAGAAAAAGAGGCTGTCTATGTATGATCGCCTGTTTTCCCACAACTCCATGCCAAACCTCTATTCACGGTGAGGCCCAAAGCATGACCACGGCAAAGAAACCGCACCGCAGGCTGCCCTTTTTCAGGTCTGTCAAAGGCAGACCACAAGTCTTGCCCCGTCACTTGGGTCACCCAAGGAGCGATCAGAAATCCGACAAGCCCCTCCAAATTCGTGCATGGTTTTCCCGCATGCCGGTTTATCCAGTTTTCGGGATAGTATTCCATCTTCATGCTATCCCGGCAGAAAATTGTAAAAAAAAGAGGTTTTTCGGTAAAGAAAAAATCCGGATCACATTTATCCGGAAACAGGATACTAACTGGTTAGGCAAATAAAACAATATAGAAATAATTGATCCAGGTTTTGACTCAACAGGAAAAATCCTGGAATTTCTTCATCTCCCAAATTACCAGAGATAAAATTGAAATGAGTACCGGAATGGTTTCATTCCCAAGTGTGATGGACATCTACGATGTAAAAGAGATGTTCTCGCGATACTACGTTGACCCCGATATTGCACAGCAGAAGGTCCCTTCACAGTGGTCGGTTAAAATCCATGACAATGGCAAAGCATTGCTACTTGTCATGGTACAGAAATGTAAAAAAATGGTTTTAGACCACCTGATCAATGTCGGTTCAGTGGGAATGTCCCACATTTGGATCGAACTCGATGGTCCGCCTGAGCTCGTTACTCCTTTACCAGGGACTACCAGGTCCCTGCCAACCTGGTATTGGTACATTTTACCACATCAGCTTAATGGTTATTTGGTTCGAACGTTATTTGGCCTTGCAGGCGTCGACGCTAGATTAGTCAAAGAAATATCGCTTGGGGGTGATCCGGGTATCACTCGATATGGGGAGGTGATTGAAGATCCTTCCCAAGACGCTAAATACCATTGGACAGAAATAAGCCAACTCTATCTTAAACCAGACATTGTAACCGGCAGTCATCGTTTCTACAGGCATTATGGGATGCGCAAATCGATTGCACATGCCAAGTGTTATACTCATTTCTTAGGAGATGGGCAGGTTAGCCTTACTGTTACAAACAATTCAATAATTGGGAAGATGGGCTTTGGCACCTCATTTACCGGGTTTTCAAATCCTGTATGGGTCAAACACTGTCGCGTAAAATATCTGGTAAGCTACTTTTAGATAATGTGGGGACAGCGGGACGCTCTTTAAAAATTCAATAACTTACAGTGACCTAAAAAGTTATTAAGTTTGTAAAGAGCGTCCCGCTTACGTTACGCTTACGTTATTCTTTGGCGGCAATCCCCTCGAAATCGCAGAATTGCGGAGGTTTTTGCCAAGTGTGGTCTGGTTGAACGGTCCGGGCAGGGCGCGAATCGGATGTTTGAGGAGTGTATCAAGGAGAGCAAGCCGGCGCCGGACTTCAGCGACACCGATGATTATCAGGTATCACTCACCCTGCGCGGAGATGTTCAGGACCCGCTCTTTTTGCAGTTCCTTGAAAAAATCGGCAGAGAGACGCTGTCTTCCTTTACCACGAAAGATTTTCTGCTGCTCGACTACCTTCATAAGGAAAAACCGGTTCCTAAGGAGTTTGCTGACAGGATACCGCGGCTGGCCGAGTTAGGCGTCATCGTCCGGGCCGGGAAAGGGAAATATGTGTTGTCCAAAAGGTTTTATGCTCTTGCCGGTAAAAAGGGCGTATATACCAGGAAGAGGGGGCTGGACCGTGATACGAACAAAGCCTTGCTGTTGAAGCATATCAACGACAATGAAGCAGTGGGAAGCCGCTTCCAGGAATTCTTACAGGTTCTGCCGTCTTTGACGGTTGACGAGGTAAAAACCTTGCTTAAGGAAATGAAGAATGAAGGAGCGATTCATGTGGTTGGCCGCACACGAGGTGCCCGCTGGTTTCCTGGTGCAGATTAGGTTTGGGGCGAGAATGGACCCAAATCAAACCTAATTCAAACCTGATTCCTCAAAATAAACTCATTTATATCAGGATATTGGGTGATTGAAATATTGGGTTGAGAGTATGCAGGAACATAATGGCGGAAAGTTCTATCGAATAAAAAGGGCCGAATCCCAAAAGGTTGTGCGATAGAAGATGAGAGCAATTATCTCTATCTTTATGAAATGACGTAAATAGGACTGTGAGACGTCCTTAAAGGTTCCCGTCAGCCGAAAGATTCGCGAGGATGTTGCTCTACCATTTCGGATCGACAAACCCTTTGATTACACATTGACATCCCATCTGATTTTTGATCTAAACCTTTTATCGGGTTTAATGATCGCCTGTTTTCCCACAACTCCATGCCAAACCCCTATTCACGGTGAGGCCCAAAGCATGACCACGGCAGAGAAACCACACCGCAGGCTGCCCTTTTTCAGATTCGTCAAAGGCAGACCACACGTCTGGCCCCCTCACTTGGGTCATCCAAAAAGAAAGCAGAAATCCAACAAACCACTCCAAATCCGTGCATGGATTTCCCGCATGGCGATTTATCCAGTTTTCCGGATAGTATTCCGTGTTCATGTTATCCCGTTAGAAAATTGTAAAAAAATGACATTTTTCGGTAAAGAAAAAAATCCGGATCGCATTTATCCGGAAACAGGATACTATAGTTTTTCAGATAAATAATTTCCGAACGAATCTGCTTCAGCAAGCAAAAGATAGTTCAGTATTTGCTCTGAGCTTTTTCATGACAGCAATGACTTTGGTTGCGTCACGCATATACTTTTCAAAAGCCGTGAACACAGCGCTTCTGAGGGCATCGAATGTAGGGAAGTATTTGCAGTGAGT
>JBBSAR010000228.1:0-6801 GCA_038252125.1 Desulfatiglandales bacterium | reverse complement strand
TGCTCAATTCTTCGACTCCCTTTTACTGCTTATCCATTTCCGGTATCATGGCGGAACGGACCATATGGGCGAAGCTTGCATTCCCCATGGTCATCCACTTTACTCTTCGATCACTTCCGTTCCCCAGTTGTCTGATGATTTCATTGCTGGTATGCCCTTTCCCGGCCAGGCTCCGGATGGTTCCATACAAATCTTCCAGATAGGCCAGCTTTTTGGCAAGATGCTTTTTTCCGTTTTTCAGGCAAGGGCGGTGGCAGCAATACAGGGCCTCAAAGTCATAGGCTAATACCTTTTTCAGGGATTCGATCTGGTCTTTCATCTTCTCATCGGATCGAAAAAATTTGATTTTTTCCCCGATATAAAGATCGCCTGAAAAGAGCCACCCGTTCTCCTTTTCAAGAAATACGGTATGATCTTTGCTGTGCCCCGGTGTGTGTACCGGAATCAGGGTATGGCGATCGGTTTCAATCGCAGGGGGCAGGGGAAGCACCTCCATCGGTCTCGAACGGCCCCAGATCAGGTGTTGGTAGGGCAGGATTTTGTAGCCTCTCCGCAATTTTTCAATCATAAAGGGATGACCGAAAATGCTTGCGCCATGGGTCCGGCCGATCAGGGCGGCATTGCCGCTGTGGTCTTCGTGATGGTGGGTCAATAGAATGGTTTTACAATGCTTTTCCTCAAGGAGCGCCGGGATATACTTTTGCATATTGGACTGGCCCGTATCGATCAGTATCCCATCAATATAGTAAAAATGAACGGTCATGATTGGTCGGCCAACAGGACCGAATCCCAGTTCAAAGGCCGTCACTTCGCCAAAGTTCCGTTTTCGGACAACATGCATCTGGTAAGGATTCCTTCCTTTGCGTTTATATGGAGTTCCCTTCTTCAGGGAGGCAAGTATAAGAGACCCTGGATAGCAGGTCAAGTTGAGAATCCCCCCATCGCAATTCTCATTATGGCTTTCCCCTATGGCCACCTATCTGATAAAATCCATAACGATAATGGTTGTGTTTGTAACGCTTGACTTCCAGCAAAAGGGGCGATAGGAATAGCGATACCGCAGTGGCGCCCCATCCGATCGGATGTAGTGGGTCACGAATTAACAGTGGAAAAAGGTGGGGTTTTCTATTGGACAGGATCATTTTCATCAGCATAGCCGTGGTGATTTCCTCTTTAATGTATCTGACATTTGTAGCGGTCCTGAAGACCGAGAGGGGCAGGAATGTCCTGGGGAGCCACTGGTATTTCCATCCCAATGCAATCTGCCTTTGGAGAGTGATTATCGGTCTTTCCGGTGCTACGCTCTATTTCGTGGCGGGGCAGCAGGCGTTGGGCATCCTGCTGTTTACCATCTCAGCGGTTCTGGACGGCGTGGATGGGCTGATCGCAAGAGAATGCAACCTGATCAGTTCGTTCGGGGAACAAATCGATCCCTTTTGCGACAAGCTGACCTATCTGCCTCCCATCGTTTTTTTTGCCTATCAGGGGATGCTGGATGTTGCGACGGTATGGATTTTGGTGGCTATCGAGACTTGCGGTCAGTTCGTAGTCCGATATATTATCAAACATTTCACCATATTTTCGGTGGCGGCGAACAATTTCGGAAAAATCAAAGCCGTACTCTGTTTCTCCCTGATTATTTACTGTGCGCTTCTTGAAGATAACTGGCGGATTCCCGACTTCTCGGCGCAGATGCTTAACCTGTGCATTATTCTGTCCATCTCATCCATCGCATTTAAACTCATCGCAAACCGTTTCTATGCGGATATCCTTTCCATTTTGAACCTGCTGTGCGGCATATCCGGAACCATTTTTGTCTTTCAGGGGAGATATGCCTATGCCTCCATGGCTATCCTGGCCGGCCAGATCTTTGACCTGTTTGACGGCAGGATGGCGGAGAAGCACGGAGGGACCCGGTTCGGACCGTGGTTTGATGATATAGCGGATCTGGTCAGCTTCGGGGTATGTCCTGGATTATTGATCATTCTGAAAGGAGAGATGAAACTCTCTTTTTTTGTGCTGGGAATCCTCTACACCGTGGCCATAGGGTATCGTTTATGGCGGTATCTGTCAAAAGACAAGCATGACCGTAGCCTGCCCCCCGGTGTATTTAACGGGTTGCCCAGCCCTGCCGGCGCCATGGCGGCACTGGGCGCCTGCCTGTTTTTTAAAAATCCATGGGCCATTCATGGCATTATTTTACTGACTGTCTATCTGCTTGTAAGCCATATTCGGTTTGTTCATTTCGGGAGGGTGATCCTGCGTCGCCTCCCCAGGGCTGTGATTGTCATGTTCGGTTTTGTTATTGTTTTTATGATCGCTTATCTTATAAAGGTACGGGATTCGGAAATATTGGGAGGATTGCTGATGCTCTCTTTTCTGACCTATGTCATTACCAGCAGCGGAATGCTGATCCCGAAACGTTCCAAATAGATATCCGGTCCAGACGGGCCGGCTAAAGGAGATCATCGGTTTATGGCGCGTAAAGAGTATCTTTTAGAGCAGAAAAAGATGGGCAGACGCCTTCTCGGCGTCTTTCCGGCCCAGTATCCCAAGGAAATCCTGTGGGCTATGAATATATTGCCCGTGGAGATCTGGGACCCTCCCCTGGAGAGCACCCATGCCAATGCCCACCTGCAGACATATATCTGTTCGGTAGTAAAACAGGGCCTGGAATTGATCCTGCAGGGAAAGGCGGATATGCTGGACGGTTTTCTTTTTCCCCATACCTGTGATTCCATCCAGAACCTGGCTTCCATCGTGAACGATTATCTGAAGCTCGAGAAACCCTGCTTTTTCTTTTACCACCCAAAGGCCCCCTATCATGCGTGCTCCCGGGATTATTATCTGGATCAGATGAGACTGCTCATTTCAAATCTCGAAAAGAATTTTGGGATCATGGACCCGCCCGCTCTGCTGCAAAGTGTGGAAAAGGGACGCCGGCTGTCGGAGATCCTCAGGGAGGTCTATCACCTGAGGAGCAAAGGAGAGCTCTCCGCGGCCAATGCCCGATTCTACGAAGTAATCCGGCAGGGGGAATATCTTCATCCGGACGACTTTCTTCCGCTCCTTGAGGAGTTTGTTCTCAAACATAAGGGCAAGGCCCAAAAGGGGATGCGCGTCCTGTTGAGCGGTGTCCTGCCCAATCCCCCCGAGATTCTGGAGATTCTGGACGGGATCGGCGCAAGGGTGGTCAATGACGATTTTCTGAGTTGCGGCAGGCGGTTGCTGATCCCGCCGATTCCTGAAAAAGAACCGCTGGAAGCGCTTGCGGACTGCTATTTTGCCATGGCCCCGTGTACTACAAAGAATACGCCGTTGAAGGAGAGGGTGGATTATCTTATCGAAATGGCGGAGGCGAGCGGCGCCAAGGGGATAATTTTTTACATGGTCAAGTTCTGTGAGCCGGAGTTGTTCGATGTGCCGAGAGTGGTGAAGGCCTTGAAGGCCGCAGGGCTTGCCACCCTTGTGATCGACGTGGAACTGAATCAGGGCGTAAGTGGTCAGTTGTCCACCAGGGTTGAGGCGTTTATAGAGATGATTTCGTGAGTGAGGATTGTCATGTCTTTTGCAAAAAAAATTCGATACGGTTTCATGAAGGATGTGGGGGCCCCCGCGGTTATGGGCCTTGCTGCCGGTCGCAAGAAGAAACGGAGCCATACGCCTAAACCGTATATGGGTCCAGGGCTCAAGTGCGCGGGCAGGCTGAAAGAAATCATGACCCGTCACTACTTTCTCTCCAGGTATGCGGAAGGGGCCAAACCCGTGGCATGGGTCACCAGCGGGGCGCCCGTTGAGTTGTTGCGGCCGTTCGGTTTTTATACGGTTTATCCCGAGAATCACGGCGCCCTTTGCGGGGCCCAGAAGATGGGGCCCGAGATGTGCAGTATTGCCGAGGATCACGGCTACCACCAGGACCTGTGTTCCTATGCGCGGATCGATCTGGGCCATTTTCTCTCAGGAAAGACTCCGGTGGGAAAACTCCCGAGACCGGATCTCCTTTTTGCGTCCAACAATATCTGCCAGACGGTCGTCTACTGGTACAAGGTCCTGGCGGATCAGTTGAACATCCCGTTCATCCTGTTTGATACGCCCTACAATTTTCAGGACTTGACGGATGCGGATCTCACTTACATGGTCCGGCAGTTGGAGGAAATGGTCCCCCAACTGGAACGGATTTCCGGGAAGTCTTTTGATGAAAATAAATTCAGGACCATGATCGGCCTTGCCCGGGATTCATCCGCCCTGTGGGGAGAGGTGCTCGCCACCATGAAGGTGCGGCCTGCGCCGATGAGCATCTTTGATGCCTTTATTCACCTGGCGCCTATCGTTTCTCTGCGGGGGCTCCCGGTGACCCTGGAATACTATCAGACCCTTTTAAAGGAATTGAAGGAAAGGGTCGAAAACAAGATCGGGGCCGTCATTCCCGAGCGAAAGCGACTCATGTGGGACAATATCGCCATTTGGTACAAGGTGAGGGATTTTTCGAACCTGTTCGCGGAAAGGGGGATGAACTTTGTGACGGCGACCTACACCAATGCCTGGGCGGAAACCATCTCTTTCATGGATGAGACCAAACCTTTTGAGTCGTTAGCCAGGACTTACAGCCGGGTGATTTTGAACAACAACCTGAATCACCGCCTGGACCTCATGGAAAGGCTCATTAAGGAATACCAGGTGGACGGGCTGGTGATCCACTCCGCCAGAAGCTGCAAGCCCTACTCCGTCGGTCAGTATGACATTAAGCGCCTTCTCATGGAGAGGCTGAACATCCCCTCCGTGGTCATCGAGGCGGATATCACTGATTTCAGAGCCTACAGCGAAGAGCAGGCACGCACGAGGCTGGAGGCGTTCTTCGAGGCCATGTGATGTAAATCGGGGGAAAATCCCTGCTTGATTTCTTCCACGAACACTGAGAGCTGCACCTTGAAAGGGCTGCTCAGCAGAGGGCTATCTTCTAAAGAGCTTATCCGCCTCCTCAATCAATTCCCGAAGTGAGGCCTTTTCGTCAATTTCCAGAATCGTCTCAGAGGCGCTCCCGTCCTCCTCCGGGAGAAGTCTTGGGGGCGGTTCCATGGATGGCTGGGGAGATGGATACGGCTCAGTCTCTGAAGGAGAGAAGATCAACGCGGGCGAGACCAGGTCATGCCTGCTTTCCACGTAGGCTCGGTATTGATCCATGCTGAACATCCCCTCATCCCTTCCGGTAAGGATGGCGTTTTCGATCTGCATGAGCCTGTTATCACGGATCATGCTCTTGACGGATTGCGTCCCCTTCAAGATGGAAAGAAGCGGAACCCGATATTGGAGTTTCGGCATAAAGACGAGCTTTTGAACCACGAGGAAAGAGAGTGTCGAAGCAATCTGATTGCGGACCGAATCCTGGGTCTCCGGGTGAAATGCATTGCACATTCGATGCAGAGCGTCTTCAGCGGAGGAAGCGTGGAGGGAGGCGATCACCAGATGGCCGGACTCGGAGGCATGCAATGTGAGGCGGATCGTTTCGGTTTCTCTGAGCTCTCCAACCACAATCACATCGGGGTCTTCACGTAAAACGTCAAGGAGACCCTGCTCAAAGGACGGCATATGCGTACCGAGCTCCCGCTGCGCTATCAGCGACTTCTTTGATGCAAAGGCATATTCGACGGGGTCTTCCAAGGTAACTATATGGGCGCTTCGTTTTGCATTGATCTCTTCGATTATCGCTGCCACGGTTGTGGATTTCCCGCAGCCCGCGGTACCACAGATAAGGACTAGTCCGGATGTGAGACTGGAACACTCACCAATGGAGGGATGAAGATTAAGATCATGGATTCGAGGGACCCGACCGGGCAACAGGCGGATCGCCATGCCGAGCCCGAATAAGGAGTAAAAGAGGTTTATTCTGATGCGGACGTGACTCACGGTCCTTGCAAAATCAACAGACAGGCGATCCCTTAGCACTCCGCGGTCCCTGGCGGAGAGGAGTTTGTCAGCCAGCTCTTTAAGCTCCTGGTGACGCCACAATTCGCGCTGGAAAACGATCGTCCCGTTTTGTCTGAAGACGACGGCCTTTTCGCTCATGATGTGGATATCTGAAACATTATTTCTGGCAGCGAGACTGATTGTTTCGGCGAAACGATCCATAGCGTAACTCCACCTCCGCCCGAGGTCGGGCATATCTGTATTTTTGCCGGCGTGCATCTGCCGCGTGTACTCCAGTATTAGATCATGGAAACGCTATCAGGCGGCTCGGTTCCGGCTGCCAAGAACAGCGTGCCCGCCACCGGGTCCATCCGGGAGTTGACATCGTTGACGACCTTGCCGTTGATGGTCAGGGATTCGCTGTCGATGCGGGAGGCAAGGACGATGATCTCGCGCAGGAACGGCGCAACCTCGGGATAGATCGTCAGAAGACAGGCGATGTTCGTGAGCGGACCGATGGCAACGAGCGTCACGGGTTCTTGCCGGGCTTCTCTTTGCCTTTGATCATATACCATACCCGGCCGGCTGAAACCAAAATAAAACCCTCATCGGGAAAATTCGCCAAATTGTACATCGTCTCCTCCGTAACCGCCATTACGATATGTTGAGGCCGTTTGCAAAAGAAATATCTGTCTACTTCGATAAGCACTCACTGCAAACGTGCTGATTTTAGGCTCCTGAATTTCGACCTTATCCAATAGCCAAAAAAAATATTTGGCGGACAAGGCGCAGATGTTTGCCTTGGATTACCTGGATGCGAAGGGTGTGGAAAACCTCTTCAATGGAATCATACTGCCTTATTTTTTTGACCTGTTTTTCAACAATCTGATACCGAAG
>JBBSAR010000227.1:0-6804 GCA_038252125.1 Desulfatiglandales bacterium | reverse complement strand
GAATGCGTTTATACGGTGATTGTTATCTGGTGCCTTAGATTCGATAGTGACTAATGCAACAGAAACATTTTCGCCTGATATGGTTTCAAATGCGTGCGCACCTAAACGAGCAAAAACCCCCAATTTATTATTTCTGAGAATTTTTTTTCGAAATTCTGTATATCCCGTAAGCTGAAAAAGATTCTGAGGCACAACAACACAAAAAGTCCCGCAATCCAGTTTCACATTCCGGACTTTTTTCCGACCAGATAACCGGTCTATTCATGCCTTTATTTTCATTGGTATTTTTCTGATTACAACCAATGCGGATGAAGCATTTTCTCCATTTCAACTACCGACTTCATAGTCATCCGGTAAGTCCAAGAAATCTTTTTTAGCCAGTTTGTTCTCAATTAAGTATCCAATTTCCCCTTTGTTTTTAAGTTGTGAAATCATCCACTGGGGTAATCGAATGGTCACCAGTTCGCGTCTCAAATGATCTGGTTTCTTTTTTCTACCTGCACCTGAACGGCTTCCCCCTCGCATTTTCACCTCCATAGCACATGAGATATTTGAATAGCGTGTCACGCTATTCAAATAAATCGACGATATTTAAGTCCCAGCCGGAATACATGAACAAAGCCTCATTTTCTTTTTTCCTTAAGGCTCTTTTGAGACGGTAGCTTTCCCGGGTGCAATTGATAATATGGGCTTTATGGGTCAACCGGTCCAATAAAGCTGCCGTCATAACCGGATCGCCAAATACCCGGGTCCAGTCCGCAAAGCCCAGATTGGTGGTGATCATCACCGATCCTTTTTCATGTCGTTCTGCCAGTACTTGAAACAACAGCTCCGAACCTTCTTTGGAAAAAGGGATATACCCGAGCTCATCCAAGATGAGCAAATCGTAACGGGAATATCTCTGTAACAGACGTTGTAACGTCCTTTCCTGTCTTGCTTCGATCAGCTCGTTGACAAGACCGTAACAAGTGACAAACCGAGTCCGAAAGTTATTTCTGCAGGCTTCCAGTCCGAGAGCGGTAGCCATATGAGTTTTGCCTGTGCCGCTCCGTCCAAGAAAAATGATATTCCTTCTCTCATGAATATAGCCGGAGCCTGCAAGCTCCCGAAAAAGTCGAATGTCCAGTTCCGGAACAGCACTCAAATCAAAGGTTTCCATGGACTTGACAAGAGGAAACTTCGCTTCTCTTATCCGGCGAGACAGTCTGCTTTCCGCTCTGGCTTGTAATTCTGCTGTGGTCAGCTCAAGGAGAAACTCCTCGTAATCGGTTGCATTCTCTCGAGCTTGCCGAAATAAAGCTTCCAGGTTGCGTGCCATGGTGGAGAGATTCAAAGCTTTGAGGTTCGCCCTCAACTCAATCAAGATTCCCGTTGTCATTGCACACCTCCCAGTTGCCCATAAACACTTATGTCGGGAGCAGGTAGGCTAGACCAGGCAGTTAACGGAGGAATGATCGCCTCAGCATTGCTACTGTACACAAGAATGTGATGCACCCCATCGCTGGTGCTGATGTGGTGCTCTATCGCCAGATCAACCGCCGCTTCAACATCGCTTGCATCATAATCCCGGTACAACATCAAAACCGTAATAAAGTCCTTAATTCCCTTGGTTTCCCCCTGCGATTGGCAAAAACGCTCCAGGGACTCAGGCCAACTTTCGCGCCATTGCCGAATCGGCCTGGCGCTATTAAAAGCAAAAGGTCGTCGTTGAATAAGCTCAAGATAATGATCCGGGTTCAGACTCCATTTATTATTGCCATATAATCGATCATGTGTCGCAAGCTTCTTCGTACCTAGGAAAAGCTCCACACAATCCACATAGAGCAGCACCTTCATTTTAAAACCCGCATAACCACTCGGCACAGAGTATCGATTCTTGTCGACTATCACTGTCGCGTACTTGTCTGCCCGACCGGAAGATACTTTCACATTCGTGAAAACCGTATCCGGAAGAGAGCCAAGCCGACCTGATTTCCACCCTTCCACAACCGTCACGTCACACCTCGCTCTTCACTCTTCACGTTCCCTCCTTCATCCCACATATCCCGATAGGCATAAACATACGAAGCGGTTGCCATCGGGTATATTTCGAAGTAGTAACGGCAGAGTTTTTTATATAATCGGACCATCGCCGCGTCGAAGCCAAAATCGAGCATGCCGTCAAGCAGGTGTTCGATACGCTGGTGATCGCGGCACCGGGTGCGCAAGATATCCTCTACCTCAAAGGCATATTGCTTTTCAGCCTGCCGTGCAAGCCGGCCGCCCGCGCGATTTCGGCGATAGACTGAACAAGTTCGTTCATCTGTGGTCCTGCTTTGCTTTTCAAAAAATGGCTCCCGTCTTTCCGCTGAATGGCGGATCCTGTGCTGAAGATGTCCCTTTTCTCTTGGGGGAGGCCAATGGCCCCTTTTGCCCCTTTACGGCCCAATTAATTCTCCTCTCTTAAGCCGTTTGAGCCGTTTACGAGCCCTTTCCCGCGGAGTTTCCTCATGATTCCTTTGAGAGCGACTGGCGCATTTGGCGTATTTATGGCTCATTTCCGGGAATTGAGAATGACCGATTCATATATCCTCTGATGGCGCGTTTGGCGTATTTATGGCGCGTTTTCTCAAAAGCCGATATTGTGCTCCTCGCCCTTTGCCTTCAAGCGTGACAATACCATCTTGTACCAATTTATTTAAATCTCGAGTGGCTGTGCGCTGAGGGCAGGCGGCAACACGCTGGTAATCCGCGTTAGTGATGCGCCCGTGAGACTTTAGATATTCAATCGCTTTCATCTGCCGTTCATTCAGCCCAAAACTTGTTATAATCTCCTCTGTCAGCCAGTCCCGCCAGATCGTTACAACGAAATGGGGACCGTGTTGCTCAAAGTCGGGCTCAGGGAGCCCTGCTTTCCTGCAATCGGCTATCATGTCGGTCGTGCCGGTTCCGGCCTTCTCGATATATTTTACTCGGAAAAGCGGCTCGGCGATCAAGGGGTTCCGCGGTATCGGGCCATGGGGTTTCCTCAGCAGTTCAGGGGTGAGTCCGGGAGGCAGTTCCCCGGGATTCCACACTTCGATACGATCTGCAAAGACAAGAACCTGTACAAATCCGTTGTTGCGGTAATTTCGGTGGGCAACTGCATTGACGATGGCCTCGGCGATGACGGGACGGGGGATTTCAAACTCAATAGGGGCCTGGCTGCTTATCGCGCGCGTGCCCACACTTCGGTCAATCTTGCCCAGGACGAACTCCACCGCCTGATCGATCACTTCAAACAGTCTTCCCTCATAGGGTTGTTGGGATGCGATGGGCTTGCGCTTTTCCGTGCCGTGAAAATGGAAGCAATGAACCTGCGCGTTGTTGAAAAAGCGGTGAGGATTCTTTCCGAACAAGAGAATGGCTGCATTTGTGGGCCGGCCGTCTCGCAGAAGATTGAAATTGTGAAGAACCGCTTTTGGGGTGCGAGACCCTTTTAGTTTCAGCCGGCCCGCGGCTTCGGCCATTTCTACGAAAGCGGTTACTTGAGCGTTTTCGATATCCCGGAGCGTTGCCTCGTCACAAACGCTGCCATCAAAAGGCGTTGTTCTGAGCGCACCACGATTTTCCAGACACTCGACAAGGCTGGCATAGACCTCGCGGATCAGGCCGGGTATGTCTGTAAAACGGCGCCGGGTGACCTGCTTACCCGCTTTGCGAACCAACGCGGCCATTTCAGGGACGCGCGCCTTGTCGTCATTGCCCTTCACAAAGACCAGTCGTTCCCGATGGGTCTTGGTAGCATGTTCAAACTCCAGTTCAGTCGGCGACTTTCCCGCCTCGTTCTTCGATCCGTACTCGCTACCAAGAAGGGCAAGGTAGATGTCACACCCTTCGACCTCGTCCAAATAGATATCGTCTGGTTTTCGGTCACCGGCCGGTATATCCTCGAACAGGAACACGTCCGATATAAACAGGCTAAGCAGAGGATCATGGGTGATAAAATCCTTTAAGGCATGTCGTTCCGCTGCAAGTTCCTTCTGAACGCTGCTGATAAACACTTTAAGATTCATACTACACCCTTCCTCCATAGTAACCAAGGGCTTCGAGAAAGCCACCGAGTTTCCGCAGGGTTTCGGCCCGTTGGCTTTCCAGTTCACGGTTGGAGACAGCGTATTTATCCCAGAGGTTTTCCACCACGGCGATGAGACGCCTTTTCTCGGCGTTGAGGTAGCGGCTAAGCTCGCTGGCAACCAGATCGTAGATCTTTTTCAGGATGAGTCCGCGGGCCTCGGCCTCGGTGAGCTGCCCGCCGATGGCAGCGAGGATGGAGTCGGTTTTGGCAAGACGCCCATTGAGCGCCGCCTTGTCCTTGTTCAGGGCGGTAATTTTTTTCTTTTCAGCTTTGTTCTTTGGATCAAGTTTGACCAGTTGGGCATCCACCTGACGGATTAGTTCCAGGCTTTCGGACTTGAACTCCTCCCCGCCCAGGCGTTTAAGCTGGAGTTTGAGGGCCAGCTCGTCGGTTTTTGTTTTCAGATTGGTCTTGGCATCCTTGATACGATTTTCGATGGCCTTTATCGTCTTGTTCTGAGTTTGAAGGTTTTTCAACTCCTTACGGGCGGAGCTGCCTTCACTCCCCCTGAGGTCGTCGATGAGTTCCTTGAGTGCCTTCTTGATGACGGCGGCGGTGACTTTTTCGTCCTCCTCCGGTTCATAACCGGCGACCTCCTGGGAGGCTTCCACGGCTTCGGCCAGTTCGCTCTGGGCCTCGCTGATTTGAGCCTCCAATGCTTCGATAGCATCGGCCTCAGCCTGGAAGAATGCGGCGATCAGATAACCGTCGGGAATCAGACTGTGGTGCCAACCGGTGGATATGATGGTTTTTAGGTCATATCGGATCTGTTGCCACCAGTTGACAAAAACCCCGGCGCTTTTAAATTCGTCCAGCACACCCAAGGGGATGAGCTTATCCTTTATGGTGGTCAGCAGTTCTTGGCGGACCTCGGGCATTTTTTTGCCCCCGTTTTTAGCCTGGCGCAGTTGCGCAAAGTCATCACGGGCCACGGCCCACCATTCTTCCAGAGAATCGTGGTGGGCGGCAAGGGTTCGGTTGAGAGCCGGAGCGACCTCCAGGGTGGCCTTGATGGTGGGCTTGGTGCCGATTGCCGTGCGAAAGCATAGGTATCCCGGGCGTTCGGTTTGAAAGAGCGTGGCGGATTCGACATTGAATTTGGCAAAATCGGGCTGTTTGGCTTGAACCTCGGTCTCGGGTACGCCACCGATGAGGTGGGCCTGCACATCTTCCGGCTCCGGCTCGGGCGTATTGTCCACATAGCGGCGGATGTTGAGGTTGTAGTCGTGGGTCTCGACGATCTCGGTCTTGTCGACCAGGCGGCTGTATTTGGGCAACTCGCGCTTGTGGGTAAAGACGAAATCGATTTTCTCGATATCTTCGGGGCGCAATTTATTTTGGGCCTTGCCTTCGGCGTATTCGCGGTCGGCATTGATGAACAACACCTTGTCGCGCAGGGCGTCGGGTTTATTTTTATTGGCCACGATCACGCAGGCGGGAATGCCGGTGCCGTAGAAAAGCCCGGGCGGCAGGCTAATAATGGCCTCAATCACATCATCTTCGATGAAGATTTCGCGAATGAGCTTTTCCTTGCCGCCCCGAAAGAGCACACCGTGGGGCATGATGGTGGCCATGTGCCCGTCGGATTTGAGGCTGGCCAGCATGTGCTGGACGAACATGAGGTCAGCCTTCTTGCCGGTCTCGGGGCACCACTCGCGAAAGCGATTGGGGAACTTCAGGGTGGCCCGACTGTAATTCTGGGAGAAGGGCGGATTGGCCAGGACGCGGTCGAACTTCCGGATTTGTCCGTTTTCCAGAATCAGGGGATCCTCCAGGGTGTCCCCGTTTTCGATGGTAAAACGAGTGATATTGTGCAGAATCATGTTCATGTTGCAGATCGACCAGACCGTGCCGTTGGAGTCCTGTCCATAGAGAGCCAGGTCGTTGGGGTCCTGTCCCTGCTCCTCGACGTACTGGTGGGCCTGGATGAGAAAACCGCCGGAACCGGCGGTGGGGTCATAGATCTCATTGCTCGCTTCGGGCTTGGTGAGTTGCACCAGCAGCCGGACGACCTCGGCGGGAGTGTAGAACTCGCCGCCTTTCTTGCCCGCACTGTCGGCAAAGAACTTGATCAGGTATTCATAGGCGGCGCCGAGCAGGTCGGGAAACTCGAAATTGTCGTTGACCAGGACAAATTGGGGCTGGTTGAAGTGGTCGAGCAGGTCCTTCCACTTCTGGTCGGGAATCTTGGTCTTGCCTTTAACGGCATTGAAATCGATATTGTTTTTCAACACCCAGGCCAGGGCATCGTTTTCGTCTTCCACGGCGGCAATGGCCTTGTTGAGCATATTGCCGATGTCGTGCTTGAGATGCTTGAGCGGTGGGACCTCATCGCCGTTTTCATCGATCCACGACTCATGCCAGCGGGCGCGGAGCGGAACAAAAAAGGTCTCGCCATAGGATGTTTTGTCTTCAAGGAGCTCCTTTAACAGGTCAGGCTGGTCCTTTAAGTGGGCAAAGTCCGTATTTCTGAGCTGCATACGCTTGCGGTCAAATTCGTCCGAAATGCGCTTAAGAAAGAGCATCCCGAAGATAAATTCCTTGAACTCCGAGGCGTCCATTTTGCCGCGCAGAATATCAGCGGCCTTGAATAGAAACGATTCGAGCTGGGAGAGTGTGATTTTGCCGGATTTCATTAAGTAATCCTATTGGGAGTATCGGTAGGGACAGGGCTCACCTAATGTTGAGTCCTTTGCGATACTTTCTTT
>JBBSAR010000226.1:0-6849 GCA_038252125.1 Desulfatiglandales bacterium | reverse complement strand
TTAATGATCACAACGATTCGCACCCGAAACCAGGGTATTGGAGAGATACTGGTTTGCCAGCGACTCCGGAGAATCCATGGGCGCTCCCATGACTACCTCAATGCCATTGCCGCGCAAAAGCTGCTGAGCGTTTTCACCCATTCCGCCCACAATGGCCACATCAGCGCCCTGCTCGTGAAGCCACCGCGGCAACACCCCCGGTTCATGGGCCGGCGGATTGCGCATTTCCGTTTTGACGATTTTCCCATCCCGGGTTTCAATGAACGCGAATTGTTCACAGTGCCCGAAATGGGAACTCAATTTTCCTTCGGATACGGGAACCACCAGTGTTTTAAAATCTTTGACGCCTTTCTTCCCGATGATGGGAAACTCCGACTTGGTTTTCGGAACCGCCTTTGTCCGATGCTGGGTCAACTGCACAATTTCATCCACCATTTTGTTGAATTCCTGAGTGATGGGGAGTTTGCTGTCATCCAGGAGCCCCATATTTCCGACATCGCCGTTCATGACTACCCGGGGTTCCAGGGGGAGTGTTGCCAGTAGCCGCAGTCCTTCTTTTTTTGCGGTCAACATACCGCCTTTGGTTTTGAATAATTCAATGGTTTTGCCGCAGTGCGGACATATCAGACCACTCATATTTTCAACCAGACCCAGGATTTCCATATTAACCTGGCGGCAGAAATTGATCGATTTTCGCACATCCGCCAGAGATATTTCCTGAGGCGTTGTCACAATCAGGGCCAGCGCGTCCGGAATGGTCTGGGCCACGGTAAGGGGTTCATCCCCGGTACCCGGCGGCGAGTCGATAATCATGTAGTCCAGGTCATTCCACTCCATATCGGATATGAACTGTCGAATCACCCCGATCTTAAGAGGTCCCCGCCAGATAGTGGCGGCATCCTTGTCCTCCCCCAGAAGGGATTCGATGGAAATCACCTCCATATTGGGAAGGTAACTGATAGGGCGCGCCTTTCCGTTGCCCGTGCTTTGTCCGATATCTCCCTTGAGACCCAGCATCCTGGGAATGCTGGGTCCGTGAAGATCCACATCCATGAGTCCCACCTTATATCCCCGCTTGGCCAGGGCCACGGACAGATAGGCCGCGACGCTGCTTTTTCCAACGCCTCCCTTGCCGCTCATCACAAGGATTTTATGCTTGATTCGAAGCAGGCTTTCCTTGATCTCGATATCCTGCATTTGATGCTGATCTTTTTGGCTTAATTTTCCCTCTGCCATCATTTGTTAACCTCCACGGGTTTCATTCTTCGGTTTTCGTTATTCGTGCGTCGTTCTTTGTTCGCGCAATCCAGCAGGGGAATACGCTCACTTTTCACCCTTCACGAATTTCGATTGAAGGGAATTGATCTGTTCCTGCAGTTGCTGTACCTGGTCTTTCAATCGGCTCACCTCTTCGCTGCTGGAGGTGGAATCGGTTGAAGACGGACTCGCCGCCCGCACGCCCCGACCACAGCCGCCCATGCCGCGACCGCCGCCACCCATGCCGCGACCGCCGCCGGCTATTCCAGCGCCGTCGTTCATATAGCCATCACTTCCACCACCTCCCATGCCATAGTGATCAACCACGTTGGGCGTACTGGTGGACTGTAAATCTCCCCTTTTGTACCTCTCAAGTGCCTCTCCGACGGTTCCATTTTGTCCTGCAAAAACCTCCACCCCCGCCGCCGCAAGCGTCTTCACCGCATTGGGGCCCACATTCCCCGTAAGGATGGCTTTAGCGCCTTTGGAGGCCACAAACTGGGCTGCTTGAATGCCGGCGCCGCCGCCGAGGGCGATGCTTTCATTGTCAAAAGCCTCAAAATTCATATTCTCCGTCTCCACAATCACAAAATATGCACACCGGCCAAAGCGCGGATCGATTTGTGAATCCAGGTTATTGCCACTACTGCTGACTGCAATTTTCATATCTTTTCCTCCTTGTTTCTTCATATTTTCGATTGCCGCATCCCGGCATTCGAAATTTTTTTTGACAAAGGGCATCCCTCAAATAGGCATCGATCACATCGTCAATGCGCCCCGCTACAAAGGGAATAATGCGAATATTGCGCGCTTCGATCAGATTGGCGAAGAAATCGGATACGCCGCCGCAAATCAGGGTGCTGACGCCCAGTTTTTCGAGGGTTGCGGCCCGGGAAAAAGGCGAGAGGCAATCAAAAGGCACCAGGTGTTTTTCGGTGACCGCACGGTTATCAATATCCGCAATGAGCAATGTTCGTGTGGCATCAAAAAGGGGTGAAATGCGATTTTCCCAAACGGTTACAGCCACCTTCATCTGTCATAGTCCTCCCATGGGGAAGAGTAAAGCAATGACCATGCCACGACTTGAACCGGTTTTCCCCATATGAGGGTAAAATCTATATTGTCAAATGGTTATTTGAAAATCAGGAGGGCGGTTAAGCCATGGGAGATTTGAAGTAGAGTACCATTTATGGAATTATATGGAGGCGCATAGTCGCATAAACGCGACCATGCTATGTTTCTTCGCGCTTGCTTCGGCCATCCATTGCGGGAAGTTGGAGCCCTAGGGTTTTGATCTTTCGAAACAGAGTGCTTTTGTGCATGCCAAGTTCGCGTGCAGTCGCCAGTCGGTTAAAATGATTCCGTTCCAGGGCATCTTGTATAACCTGGGATTCCGTCAATTTCAAAGCCGCGCCCATATCCGCGTTAATCGCTCGGGGGGGCAAACTTCGCAGGTTCTCCGGCAGATGGTGAATGTCGATTTCTCCTTCAGGGCACAACACCAGAGCATGCTCGATAATATTTTCAAGTTCACGAATATTGCCGGGATAGTCGTGGAACATGAGAAGTGAAAGCGCCGCCTGGCTGATGCCGGTCACCATTCTGCCTTGCAACCGGTTGAATCGTTCTATAAAATGCCTGATTAGGGTGGGGATGTCTTCCCTGCGCTCCCGCAGGGGAGGGAGATCCAGCCGAACCACGTTCACCCGGTAAAACAGGTCCTGTCGAAAAGCACCGGTCTTCACCAGGCTTTCCAGGTCTTTGTTGGTCGCCGCGATAATGCGCACATCGGCCTTGACTTCCCTGGCGCCCCCCAGGGGACGAAAAGTTCTTTCCTGAAGCACGCGCAAAAGCCTTACTTGAAATGCCGGACTGAGGTCGCCGATCTCATCCAGCATGATCACGCCCCCTTCGGCCAAGGCAAAATGTCCAGGCTTGTCCTTGACTGCGTGGGTAAAGGCCCCCGCCTTGTACCCGAAAAGCTCCGATTCCAACAGTGTGTCCGGCAGGGCGCCGCAGTTGATGGCGACAAAGGGTTTATTTCGGCGGGGACTCAATCCGTGGAGCGCCCGGGCCAGAAGTTCCTTGCCGGTGCCGGTCTCTCCCTGGACCAGCACGGTGCTGTCGCTTTCCGCCACCAGGGGCAGGATCTTGAACATTCGGTGCATGGCGGGGCTGTGGCTGACTATATCCCCCACCTGATAGCGGGCATCCAGTTCCCTGCGCAGCTCTTCGACTACGCTCATGTCGCGAAAGGTTTCCACGCCGCCCAGAACCGTGTTTTTTCCATCTTTCAGCAGACTCGTGGACACCACCACGGGGATCCGGTGTTTGTCGCTGTCCACGATGTAGGTGGAGCTATCCACAAAGGCCTTGCCCTGTTTCATGGTCCGGCGAAGCGCACAATCGGTTTCGCACATGTTGGAGCGAAATACCTCCCAGCAATGTTTCCCCAACGCTTCTTCCCGCTGAATCCTCGTAATCCGCTCCGCGGCCCGGTTGAAAGAAGTAATGCGCCAGGCATGGTCTACGGTGAACACCCCATCGGAGATGCTGTCCAGGATAATCTCGGTGACATGGGAAGGAATCCGGTAAGGCTTTTCTTTTTTCATGGTGTCCCGGCAATTACCTTTCAGGTCTGTTTTAATGGGATATCCCATTTGTTCATATATTTCCAAATGGCCGTGCGGCTCACCCCCACTCGGCGGGCTGCTTCCGCCTTGTTCCAGCCGCTTTCTCCCAGAATTTCAAGGAGCGTTTCCCTGGTTAGCTTCTTTCGGGAAGCGGCAGGTGATGTTGCAGCCACTGCCTTCAAAGCCCCCGGTTGATATTCAAATTGTCGAATCTCAACGGGCAAATCAAAGAGATCCATGTAGCCGCCATCGCATAGCACAAAGGCATGCTCAATGGCATTTTCCAATTCACGGACATTCCCGGGCCATGTGTAATCCATGAGAATCCGCATGGCCGACTGGGAAACACCGGCAATCCGTTTTCCGGTTCTTTGATTCTGTAGATGAATGAAATGGCTGATAAGAAGCGGGATATCTTCCTTTCTCTTCCGCAACGGCGGAATATGGATGGGAAATACTTTGAGACGATAGTAAAGATCTTCCCGGAAGCTGCCGTTTTTGACAAGACCATGCAGGTCTTTGTTGGTGGCCGCAACAATCCGGATATCGATCTTGCGCTTTTTTTGTTCCCCGACCCGCTCAATTTCCCTTTCCTGTAGCACCCGAAGCAGTTTGACTTGTATAAACGGGCTGATTTCACCGATTTCATCCAGGAAAAGGGTGCCGCCCTGGACCTCTTCGAATCGCCCCGTCCGGTCGCGAACCGCCCCGGTAAAGGCGCCTTTTACATGTCCGAACAGCTCGCTTTCAAGCAGGGATTTCGTCAGCGCGCTGCAGTTGACGATTATGAAAGGCTTGTTTCGCCGCTCGCTGTTGTAATGCACAGCGCCTGCCACCAGTTCCTTGCCCGTTCCGCTTTCGCCTTGTATCAGGACGGTTGCCTCGCTTGCGGCCACGGCCCCCAGGGACGAAAAGAGTTCCTGCATAGGATGGCTCTTTCCGATGATGTTTTCGAATCGGTGACGTTCTCCGAGGCGGAGGCTGGCTTCTTCCGCTTTTTGCCGTGCCTTCCGCAGTTCGGTCAGGTCCGTCACGGTTTCCACAACGCCTTTCATGGAACCCTGTTCCCGGACCGTTCGGGCGCTTTTCACAACGGATACATCGTGGCCGTCCTTGTGGCGCAGAAAGCATTCTTTTGCATCCACGGCAAATTGTTCCAAAATGCCGCATTCGCCGATTCCGGTAGGACAAGTATTTGAAAAGCACAGGCTGAAGTTGAGGAACATACAGCTTTTTCCAATCGCTTCCGCCGCTGTGTAACCGGTAATCCGTTCCATGGACGGATTCCACGAGGTGATTTTCCCTTTGTCATTCAGCGTGAAAACACCGTCGGCCATCGATTCGAGAAGCAGCCTGGCGAAGTCGGGATTCAGAATATCTTCAAAGCTGTTTTTGGTTTCCGGCACCTGTTTCCCCCGAAGTAGTCGTTTTTTATTTTCCCTATTCAATATAGGATCGTTACCGTAACGTTACCAAGGTGATTTAAACGTTACTTTCATTATAGGTAACGGGTCTTCCGTTTGTCAATTCTTCCGTGATGTTTCTTCCCAGTCTCCCGGAATTGATTCTGGTAGAAATATTAATGTTTTATTCAAAGTAGTTACGTTCATGTTGATGCCTATTTTTCCGTTTGATTCTCCTATTGGCACTATTCTTGAGGATGCGATGAATCATACATCAATAGAAAGAAGGGAGATATCCAACATGGCACTCAAAACGCTGCACAACAAAGAGGAATATCAACGAATCATTGAAAACGGGTTAACATTAATGGATTTCAACGCCCCCTGGTGCGCTCCCTGCCGCGCTCAGGAACCTATTCTGGAACAGCTTTCCACGCAATATGAAGGAAGTGCGGTCATTGCCGCCATGAATGTGGATGAAAATCAGGACGTGGCGGCATTGTTGGGGATACAGGGCATTCCCACCATAATCATTTTCAAAAACAACCTGGAAGTTCATAGATTTGTTGGGGTCCAATCCGAAAAAACCCTTTCGGATGCCATGGATAAACTCCTTAATAAAGGAAATTCCTGATGGAAAACCAATAAGTCCTGCTCTGGAATAGGGAGGGATATCTTATGGCGCGCAAAAATGAAAAGACTGCGATGCAAGTAACGGAAATGTACGGCAACGGGCATGACCTGAATTTTCACAGGTTTTTGATGAACAGCCTTCCGATTGCCGTCGTTACGGTAAATTCCGAATTCAAGATTACCGGCTTTAATCCATGGGCAGAGCAGCTTACAGGATTTTCAGAGAAGGAGGCGGTGGGCCACTACTGCGGGGAAATTATGCAAGGGGGGATGTGCAAGATAAACTGTCCTTTGCGGGCAGTCATCAATAAACGGCGGACGGTTGTCAGGGTAGACACGACCATTACTGACCGATCGAAAAAGACCATCCCCGTTCAGATGAATACGGCCGGTCTTTTCGATGATGAAGGACGACTCTTGGGGGGACTGGAGGCGTTTCAGGATATTTCCTATTTAAAAGCCCTGGAACGGGAAAAAGCTAACCTCATCAGCATGTTCGCCCACGACATAAAATCGTCCCTGACCATTATCGGCGGATTTGTTCTCAGAATGTTAACAAAGAAATCCCAGCTTGATGAGGTGAAACAAATAGAATATCTTGATATTATGAAAAAGGAGACAGGAAAATTGTCTTTCCTTGTCAATGATTTTCTCGAATTCTCCCGTCTGCAGACAGGGAGATTGAAATTAGAATTCAGCGCAACCTCCATAGACAAGGAATTGATGGAGCTGTTTGACGCCTATCAGGTGAAGGCAAAAGAAGCGGGAATAGACATCGTACTCGAGAATGAAAAAGAATTGCCGATTATCGAAGCGGATGCCCATCGCCTGCGCCGGGTTTTTGCCAATCTGCTGGATAACGCGCTGAAGTTTTCAAAGGACGAGGGCGCTATTATAATATCCACGCACGAAACGGATAAGGA
>JBBSAR010000225.1:0-6883 GCA_038252125.1 Desulfatiglandales bacterium | reverse complement strand
TGAAAATATTTTTTGCACGAATTCCGTAGACACCGTATGTATTTGTCAGCCACCAAACCTTGTGATACCTCCAACGTATCTCAGCCCCGATTTCTACCTATAAATGAACGGGATATAGCGTGAAAAACCTTCGTGTTTTTATGCACCCTCGTTGGGCGTGGGTCTGGGATGTCCAATTCCTTCATATGATGTCCGTTGGAGCTTACGGAGAAATAGTGTAAGATTGATCTGGCAGCCTTGCATGATTTTTGCCGACGTACACGGAAGGTTGATGCACGTACCCCTTTCCCACGCCCCGATAAGACAAGAATTGACCGACCCCAACATCTTGTGGTCGTATGAATTTCTAAAGTGACTTCAGCAATCTGACCAGTTACTTGGGTACATAAAGTATATTGCCAGGTTTTGAACCCATAAAAACCCGTTAATATTGTCAAGTTATGTCAGATATTTGATTGGCAATTCTTGAGTTAGAAATTCCGAAAACGTTTCTATTCGAATTCGGAGCAACCCATTTGTATCAAACTGCCTTGAGCTTTAGCCTCCCCATTCCAACCATTTTTCCTTTTGGAGAGGCTCAACTGATTGCGCAGATTCACCGCGAAATATATCATTTCTTTATTTCTGTATTAATTTTCTTTTGCTGTTAATTGACTCGGCAACCACTTTACGGATATAAAATAGGAAAAATATTGCGTCCCCGAGCATTGAGATGCGATATGCTGAGCTTAATGATTCTAAAAAACGCTGGCATTGGTTTAATTTACCCTAATATGGCTGGTCCTAAAATGGAATCGCAATGGAAATTGAAATGATTCCAAATGAGGAATAGATCGGCATGAAAGTGCCGGTTTTTTGCGCCACCTACAGACAGGCGCAAGTTTGATTTTAGTGTTTGAATGTTAACTAATTAATTCTAATTATTATGGAATTGTTTTTATCTGTTGATTTCCATCGCAAATTTGATACCTAATATTCTTTGACTGATTCCATGAAAAATATCCGCTCTCAGCAGCCATTCATGCAATTCTGTTGCTTGATTTGCAGGCTGCATGTGTTCTTCCTGGCATTGGTCGCCTTCTTTTTGTTCCATTCCCTGGCTTACGGAACTGAATTAAAAGAAGAAAAGCGTGTTCTGATCCTTTTTCCCGCCCAGAATGATCTGCCGGCGTACCATTTCGTGGAAAAAGGCATCAAGGCAAGCTTGGAGGCGGGCACGGAATTTCACATTGAATATTTCATCGAATATATGGATCTTTACCGAAATCCCGACCGGGACTCATACCGGTTTTTGCTTGATCTATCCCACCACAAGTTCACCAGGAAAAGAATCGATCTGATTATTGCCTACGGCGCCCTGTCGCTGAGTTTGGTAATCGCCCACGGTAATGACCTTTTTCCGCAAACCCCCGTTGTTTTTTCCGGAGTCCCGCGGGAACAACTCAAGGGGTTGACGCTAGGCCCCATGGTTACCGGCGTCCTGGCCGATATCGATTACGCCGGGCTGCTGGAAACTGCGCTTAAAATACATCCGCAGACCCGGCACGTTGCGGTTGTGAACGGGTCCTCAAAAACCGATCTATTGTTCGAAAAAGAATTTCGAAAAGCACTTGTTCCCTATGCTAAGCGACTGGACTTCATTTACCTGACGCGCCTGCCGTTTAATCAAGTCTTAGAAAAAGTCCAAAACCTGCCTGAACATTCAGTGGTTTTATTTTACCTTCTGACCCGGGATAGTGAGGGAAAGAGCTTTCCCCCATGGGAGGTTGCTTCTATGGTGTCTGGGACCGCCAATGCACCGGTTTATGGCTGTCTGGATTCCTATTTCGGTCATGGTATCGTCGGTGGGCGGCTGACCAGCATGGAAATGACAGGAATTAGCGCCGGTGGGATGGCGCTGCGCATTTTGAGAGGCACAAAACCTCCGGATATTCCAATCACGAGTCAGGGCACCATCATCAATCTCTTTGACTGGCGGCAGTTCAAGCGCTTCGGGATCCGTGAGGACCGGCTGCCCCCCGATAGCATCGTGCGGTTTAAAACCTATTCCTTCTGGGAGCTCTACCGCGGTTATATCGTTGCTGCCCTTTTTCTCATTTTGGTCCAAAGCGGTCTGATTTCTTTTTTGCTGCGGCAGCGGGCGCAGCGCCGCCGGGCCCAGGCGCAGCTATCCGACCGATTGCGCTTTGAGGAGATGCTATCCGTGCTTTCAGCCCGTTTCGTGAACCTGCCGCCGGACCGGGTGGATGCGGAAATAGATGTCGTGCTGGAATCCATCGGTGATTTCCTCAAAGTGGATCGGGTAAGCGTTTTTGAAATAACTGAAGAGGATCAAAAGCTGCATCTCGTTCATTCGCACAAAGTTGCCGAGCTTGCAGCGCCACCTGCTGAAATCCAATTCGATCAGATCCCGTGGACCACACAAAAATTGCTAAACGGGGAGATGCTTAGTTTTTCAGATCCGGAAGACCTGCCCGCAGAAGCCGGAGCGGACAAAAATTACCTTCATGCCCAAGGCATCTTCTCCTTTGCCGCGATCCCCTTGTCGACCGGCGAGAAGACCTTGGGTCTGGTGTCTCTCGCCATGTTGAGACACCGCAAAAATTGGCCGAATGATCTCATTCGACAATGCAGCCTGGTTGCCGAGGTTTTTGCCAATGCATTGGCACGTAAACAGCACGAAGAAATCCTGGTCCAGGCCGAGGGAAAATATCGAACAGTGGCTGATTTTACCTATGACTGGGAGTACTGGGCAAACGTCGACGGGACGTTGGAATACGTCTCCCCCTCCTGCGAGCGCATCAGCGGCTACACGCCCAAGGATTTCATGGAAAACCCTTCTCTTTTAAGAGAGATCATCACACCGGAGGATCGTGATGCATGGGACGGGCATTATCAGGATTCCCGTCAGGAGCCAAAAGCACGGGAGATTCAATTTCGGATTCAAAGGCGGGATGGACAGATCCGCTGGATTGAACACAGCTGCCAGCCGGTGACGGACCATCAGGGCGGCCTGCAGGGTTTTCGCGCCAGCAACCGCGACGTTACACTCCGTAAACAGTCGGAGATCGACCTGCGCAATGCCTACAAGGAAATCGAAGGATTAAAAACCAGGCTGGAGGCGGAAACGGCTTACCTACAGGAAGAAATCAAATCTGATCACAATTCTGAGAATATCATCGGAAAAAGCTCCGCCATCCAATACATCCTTTATAAGATAGAGCAGGTCGCCGATACCGACACCACCATACTGGTCCTGGGTGAAACCGGTACCGGCAAAGAATTGATTTCCCGGGCCATCCACAATCATAGTTCCCATAAAACCCGTCCCCTGGTGAAAGTGAACTGTGCCGCTCTACCGTCAAGCCTCATGGAAAGCGAGCTGTTCGGCCACGAGCGCGGCGCCTTCACCGGAGCCGAAGCCCAGCATATCGGCCGGTTCGAAATTGCCGACGGCACCACTATTTTCCTCGATGAGATCGGTGAATTGCCACTGGAATTGCAGGCCAAGCTGTTGCGGGTGCTGCAGGACAGCGAATTTGAACGTCTTGGAAGCTCTCGAACGATCAAGGTAAATGTCCGGGTGATTGCCGCCACCAACCGCAACCTGGAAGCGGAAGTTCGTGAGGGTCGTTTCAGGGAAGACCTTTTCTACCGTCTGAATGTCTTTCCCATTACGGCGCCGCCGCTTCGGGATCGCACGGAAGATATTCCGATGCTCTGCCAGTTCTTCGTTGCTAAAATCGCTAAAAGACTTGGGAAATCCATTGAACATATCCCCTCAAGTGTTATGAAAAAACTACAGGATTACCCCTGGCCCGGCAATGTTCGGGAGCTGGAAAACGTGATCCATCGCGCCGTCATCAACAGCACCGGGCCCAAACTGCATCTGGCGGATGATCTCGCGGTGCAGAGTCGCAGGAAAGACTCGGCCCATCTGAAAAGTCTCCAGGAAATGGAGAAGGATCATATTGTCCGAGTGCTGGAAACAACCGACTGGCGCATCGGCGGTTCAAAGGGTGCCGCCTTGATTCTGGATATGAATCCTTCCACCCTTCGTTCCCGCATGAAAAAGCTGGGAATTGAAAAATCGTAGACGGCCATCCCCCTCAATAATTTCCGTGATATTTCGCGCTTCTTTGATATTTCGTGGAAAATGCCCCCACTGGAAAAGCCTCCATAAAATCCCATTGTGGTGTTATACTAAATACTTAAATAGAATCTGATCTTCACTGAAATCGCTGGCACGAATCTTGGATGGTTTATACCTGGTTTGTCATTACCGGCATACCCCTGTCCGTGCACCAAGCGCCTTCGTGGGCAATTCACCCCGGAGAATACAAGGCCAGGCAGAGGCGATCTTGAACCGTCTCTAATGATTGAGTGCCTGCACATTAACTGCGCTCTTTACGACCATCGGGGTCGGAAGAGACCTTATGGAAATTTTTAGGATTTTTGAAAGGAGATGTAGATGAAAGCATCAGCAAAAAAGCATTGGGTGTTATGGACCATGGCGTTTACTGTGGCCTTTTTTTGGCTGGCTGGCCCCTCAAGCGCTGTTGACAAAAAACCAAACATTCTCTTTATCATGGGGGATGACATCGGCATCATGCAGCCATCCATCTACCACCGCGGCCTGATGGTGGGGGAAACACCCAACATCGATCGCCTCGGTAAGGAGGGCGCCATCTTTATGACCTATTATGCCGAACAGAGCTGCACAGCCGGTCGCACCGCTTTCTTCACCGGCATGCATCCGTTGCGGGCGGGCATGGTCATGCCCCAACTTCCGGGCGCCACCAGCTCCCTATTGCCGGGTACGCCGGCGCTCGCCAAATTTCTGCTGGACCTCGGATACAACACAGGCGAGTTCGGCAAAAACCACCTGGGCGATAAGTCGGCTTCGCTACCGACCGCACACGGCTTCCAGGAATTCTGGGGTTACCTGTATCACCTCGACGCGATGCAGGGGGTGAGCTTTCCGGATATCAACAAGGACCCGACCCTGCAGGCCGTGGTTCCGCCCTGCGAAAACACCCCGGTCAAGGGTCTCGCGCCGGTCCCCGGTGCGGTGAATCCGAGAGATGGGCTTTGCATGACCCCGCCACGACCGGTCATCCACTGCACTTCTTCTGACGGTACCGAGAAAAACCAGAGCTGCAAGGATGAAGGGCCGCTGACGCTCACGCGTTCAGAAACCGTGGACGAGGAAATTTCCGCCCAGGTCATCGACTTCCTCGATCGCAACGATCCCAAAAAGACCAATAAGCCGTTCTTCGTTTGGTACAACCCGGCGCGCATGCACGTCACCACCATGTTCTCGCAAAAGTATATGGACATGCTCGGCGTGAAGGGTGGCAAGGACTGGGGCATCAACGAAGTCGGCATGAAGCAGATGGATGACAACATCGGCTACGTGCTGAAAAAACTGGAAGACATGGGTCAGCTCGATAACACCATCGTCGTCTTTACCACCGACAATGGCGCTGAGACGATCACCTATCCTGATGGTGGCGTCACGCCGTTCAGGGGCGGCAAACTGACCACCTGGGAAGGCGGCATGCGGGCGCCGTGTGTCATCCGCTGGCCGGAACACATCAAGCCCGGCACGATCTACACCGACATCTTTTCTTCGCTGGACTGGGTGCCGACTTTCGTCAACATCGCCGGCGGTCCCTCAGGCGATGGGCTGAAGAAGCAGATCGAGGCCGGCAAGTATCCCGGCATACTCAAGACCACGTTGGACGGATTTGACCAGCGGGACTATCTCGAAGGCAAGTCGGATTCGGCACGCGACACGTTCTTCTACTACACCGGTGCACAACCGTCGGCGGTGCGGTACAAGAACTGGAAGTTCTACTACACGATGGTTTCTTCCAATGCGGCCGAAACATTCATGGACGCAGCGAGCTATCACTGGACCCAGGTCAACAACCTCAAGCGTGATCCATTCGAGAGGTCGGTCGCGTCGGTTGAAGGTACTCTCATGGGCTACGGCGGCACACTGGCCGCCCCGAGTACGGCGTTCATCTATGACTGGAACCTGCTGCCCATCGGGCAACTGTTGTGGCTGAAGGAGCTCGAGACCTACAGAACATTCCCAGCACTGCAGACCCCGGCCAGCTACAACCTGGACAACATCATCAAGTCGATGCAGGACGTGAAGCACATCAGCCACGCTGGCGAGTAACTGCGCGAACGCAGTATGATGTGACAAAGAACCGGGCGCCCCTCAACCGGGGGGTGCCCGCTTCAAACCGCAAGGCAACAAGGAGGGGAATTCGGTGCGAAAAGAAGGCAAATGGAAAAAAGCAGTTTAAATTCAAAAGGAGAAGCAAAAAATGGAAAAGAAATGGAACGGACTGAAATGGATGGTGATAACGATTATCTTGTCCGTGTTTTTAGTGAGTTGCGCAGCGCTTCAGAAAAATGACGTTACGGATGTGGAAGGGCTGCTCACGCAGGCGGGTTTCAAGAAAAGGTTAGCCGATACCCCGCAGAAACTCGCCCATCTAAAGACCCTGGCACAACGTAAACTTGCACTTGCTAAGATGAGTATGGTTGGATTTGGATAAAACGGTTTGTAAGCGTGCGCGTGATTGGGGCGATTCATGAAAACAAAACTGACAATCGTGGCATTGTTGGCCCTGCCGGCAATCCTTCTTGGCCTGCCTGAAACTCAACCACTCCCGGCTGCCGCCCAAAAGAAATCTGTTCAAAGCACCGGTACTTCTACCAACAATTATACCGGATCGGTGAGTTGCCGAAAATGCCATGAGAAATTCTACCGGTTGTGGGCCCCTTCGCACCATGGGCTGGCCATGCAGCCCTTCACGGCTGAGCTGGCTCAAAATAAACTTTCACCTCAAACAAAAGATGTCAT
>JBBSAR010000224.1:0-6896 GCA_038252125.1 Desulfatiglandales bacterium | reverse complement strand
ATGGGGGCGTGGAGAACGGCATGGGCACCACCGAGTACGAAATTGAGGAAGTTCCCCTGGACCGGAGCCAGGCAGCCATCACAAAATTTTACCCGGAAATAAGGGCCAGAAAACTCAAACCGATGTATGCCAGGAGCCATCCTCTGGCGGGATTGGATACAGCCTCTTTCGGGAAACCTACGGAAGGGGTGGAGAATCCGAGGCATCCGAAGAAATAGCGGGTATCTTAGGTTATATTTGTGGTTTCCCGTTACGGTTGAGCAGATAGAAGTTTCCGTTCTCCGTCATGGCGACAATGTCTGTCTGCGTCATGTACTGGATCGCCTTGGGACGGTAATCCCGGGTCCCGATTTTGAAAAGGCCTGTTTTTGCGTAAGGAAGATGTACTGCTGATGCGGGGTCGAAAGCATTTTTCTGTTCAAGGTCGGAAAGGACGGTTTTGTATGCGCGCTGCATTCTCCATACATGGACCTTCCTGGATAATAAATATACGCCCACCAGGACGATAAGGCCGACAATAATTTGTACGGTATCCGACATGATTTGTTGCTCCATAGTGAGAAGATGCCTGTCTATCGAAAAATTGTTTTGCTTTCCATGACAGGGTTTTTGGAAATAGGACACTAATTACCCATACTTTTTCCGTAAAATCAACCTAAATTCTGTTTCAGGAGGAGAACCCATGATCCCCGATATCAAAAAAATTATTTACACAACTGATTTCTCGGAGAACGCGCGTCACGCTTTCGGCTACGCGGTCAGCCTTGCAAGCCGTTACGGAGCCGGAATTACATTTCTCAATGTGCTGGAAGATATGTCTCCGTACCGGGACAGTCTGATGATTAATGTCTTGGGGCAGGATAAATGGGAGGAACTTCTGAAGAACAATCGGGAGAACCTACTTGAAAAAGCCAAGGAGAACATCAAGACCTTTTGCGATGAAGTGAGCGCCAAGATTCCTGCATGCGCGTTTATTACCGATGATATCGTTGTGAGAATCGGGGAGCCGGTGGAAGAAATTTTGGATTTAGTCGAAAGCAGCAATTGTGATCTGCTGGTGATGGGCTCCCACGGACGTGGAACTCTGGCCGACAAGCTGATGGGAAGTACATCCAGAAGGGTGCTGAGGAGATGCAAGAAACCGGTCTTGCTCATTCGACTGCCCGAATAAGGGCAAATATGCGGAGGGTCCCTCTATTCGTTCCCACGCCGGAGCGTGGGAACGTATTTCTTAATAAGAAAAGCCTGCAACCGGCAACCGGAAACTGTCTACTATTCGGGGCATTCATCACTTAGATGCCGACTGCCGTTGTATCTCCAGCGCCTTTAATTCTCTTCTAATAATTTTTCCCGTGTTGGTCATTGGCAGTTCATCAACAAATTCGATCTCTCTCGGATATTCGTGGGCTGCCAGCCTGACTTTGACAAACTTTTTGATATCCTCTTCCACTTCCGGTCCGGGAATTACCCCCACTTTTGGAATGATAAAGGCCTTGACCAGTTCCGTGCGGAGCTTATCAGGCTTGCCCACCACGGCTACCATTCCCACGGCCGGGTGTTTCATGAGGCAGTCTTCAATTTCCGCGGGACCTATGCGGTAACCGGAACTGGTGATCAGGTCATCCTTTCTTCCCACAAACCAGAAATATCCGTCCTGATCCTTTTTGGCAAGATCTCCCGTGATCCACCATTCTCCTATATGCTTCTCCTTTGTTGCCTCGGGATTTTTCCAGTACTCCAGGCACATGACGGGATCGGGCGTCTGGATGGCCACCTCTCCCACCTTTTCGGCAGGGACCGGATCGCCGGATTCATCCACCACTTCCACTACATGGCCGGGGATGGCCCTGCCCATGGAACCGGGCCTGATTTCCATGACCTCCGAACAGCTTCCTACAACCAGATTTACTTCCGTCTGCCCGTAAAACTCGTTAATAGTCAGACCCATAACTTCTCTGCCCCAGTCCAGGAGTTCTGCTCCAAGGGATTCCCCGCCACTCCCTATGGACCGCATGGAATAGTCGTGACGGCTTCTTGGATCGTTGACCTGCCTCATCATTTTCAGCGCGGTGGGCGGCATGAACGCATTCCGGATGCCGTATTTCGCCAGGAGATGGAAAACCTCCTCCGGGTCAAATTTCTTGGCTCTGTGGGCCACAACCGGCACGCCGTAGTGCCAACTGGGGAGGAGAACATCCATGAACCCGCCCATCCATGCCCAGTCCGCCGGCGTCCAGAAGAGGTCGTCTTCTTTCGGAAAGAAATTATGGGGAAACTGAATGCCCGGGAGATGCCCAAGAACTACACGATGGGCATGAAGCGCTCCTTTGGGAGGCCCCGTCGTCCCGGAGGTATAACTGATGAATGCGGGATCATCCGCACGGGTTATAACCGGTTCGAAGTCGGTGACGCCCTTTTCCACCAGATCGTGAAATTGGAATATCCCGTCCCTTTTGTTTCCCCTTGCCAGGACAACCACCTTAAGATGAGGCAACCGGTCTTTGATTTCCAGGACCTTGTGGAGATTGGCTTCGTCCGTGACGATCCCTTTCGCCTCGCTGTTGGCCAGACGATATTCCAGTGCCTCCGTTCCAAATAAAGTGAACAGCGGTATGGCGATGGCGCCCATTTTATAGAGGGCGATATGTGTGATGCCCGCCTCGGGAGACTGGGGGAGCATGATCCCGAAACGGTCGCCACGTTTCAAACCTTGTGCCTTGAGACCGTTTGCCAGCCTGTTGCTCAGCCTTTTCAGATCCCAGAAGGTATAGTATTCCGTTTCGCCCTTTTCGTTCTCAAAAATCAGGGCAAGGCGGTATCTCTGATGTGCCCATTTATCGCATATATCCACCCCGATATTGTAAAATTCCGGGATTTTCCATTGAAAAGCGTTGTACACTTCATTGTAGGTCTTGCCTGGTTTCAGCATGGGAATCTCCGTTTATGCCTTGATCAATACGGACGGAAGCCAGGTGATGCTTTCCGGCCAGACGACTACGATAATGAGCCCCAGTTCCATGAGTCTCCAGAAGGGAAAGGCGCCCCAGTACACATCAGCGGTGGAAATTTCCGGGGGCGCGACGCCCTTGAGATAAAAGAGGGCATATCCAAAAGGCGGTGTGAGAAACGAATCCTGAAGCATGACGGCGATGGTGACGATAAACCAAATTTTATCGAATCCCAAATTTTCGGCGATGGGCAGGAAAAGTGGAAAACAGATCAGAATGATGCCGATCCAGTCAATGAACATGCCTAAGAAAAAGAGAATGACCATCATGATAATGAACATGCCCCACTTCCCAAGGCCCGACTCCATGATCAGTTCCTGGACAACATCGCCTCCCCCCGATCCCATAAAGACGCTGGAGAAACAGCTTGCGGCCACCAGAATAATGATGACCATGGAGGTTGTTTTGGCCGTGTTGAACACCGCGGAAACAAGGCCGGACCAGGTAAATTTCCTATATGCTATTGTCATGGCGAGAGCCAGAATAGCCCCGACGCCTGCCGCTTCCGTAGGGGTGGCCACGCCCATGAATATGGATCCGAGGACGCCCATGATCAGGATCATGGGGGGGATCAGCGATTTGATGACCATCACGGCGATTTCCGATTTCGTGACCGCCTGCAGCTCTTCCTTGGAGATGGCCGGACCATCCTGGGGTTTGAAATAGCAACGTGTCAAAATATAGAGGATGTAGAGAGTGGACAGGATAAGCCCTGGAACAACCGCGCCCGCAAAGAGCTTGCCCACCGAAACGCTGCCCTGATCCGCCATGACCACGAGCATAATGCTAGGTGGAATCAGGATGCCCAGCGTGCCGCCCGCGCAGATGCTTCCGCATGCCAATTTTTTATCGTATCCATACTTGAGGAGTACGGGCATGGCAAGGAGCCCCATGGTGACCACGGATGCCCCGATAATCCCGGTACAGGCGCCGAAAAGGGTGGATACCACCACCACCGCAACGGCGATTCCTCCCCGTATGGGACCGAACAGATATCGCATGGTGCTGAAGAGACTTTCGGCCACGCCCGACTGGTCCAGCAACTGGGCCATGAATATAAAAAGGGGGATTGCCACAAGAATGTAGTTGTCCATGACGCCGAAGGTCTGGTTTACGAACATGAAAAAACAACTGGGACCCCATCCAAAGTAGCCGAAGATAACCGCCAACCCACCAAGAACGAAGGCCAGGGGATGCCCTAAAAAAAGGCCGATCAGAAGACCCGCGAACATGCCGAAGGCAATGAATTCCGCACTCATATTTCCCTCCCCTTTACCGCCTGAATAAATGCTTTGATCAAATTGGACAATCCCTGGATCAACAGCAATGCAAAGGTGATCGGAATGACCGCCTTAATCCCGGGAACGATAGGGAGTTCGGCGGAGGGACTCGTTTCATGCATGAGCCAAGACATTTCCGTATAAACATATCCTTGATAAAGAAGGATGATGCAGAAGGGAAAGAAAAATATCAGGTAGGTGAAGCAGTCGAGTATCCCGCGCACTCTCGGTGAAAATTTCTGCGAAACAATATCGATGCACACATGGCCTTTGTACAGAAGTGTATAGGCGGCCACCAGCATGAAATAAGATCCGTATAGGTAGTCCGTTATTTCAGGCGCCCATACATGAGGTCTGCCAAAAAATTTGGTGGAGATGACCTCGTAAACAACCACCGCGGTAAGGGGAATGATAAGCCACACAAATACCCTTCCTGTCCATTCGCTTACGTTTTCAATGCCTTTCAGAAAAGTCTTAAGCTGCATAGGTGTTGCCTTTCGTCTGAGGAATTGCGCTGTTCAATAAGGTAAGGAACTGAGCACAAAAAAGGCCCTTGGCGACAGCGCCAAAGGCCTTTAATTGTTCTAATAGCCCATTGTTTTGAGCTCGGCCAAGACGCTATCCACATACACGGGCGTCCGACCGAAACCGAACTCACCGGTCATATCCCGCCACTGTTTGTAGTGTTTCAGGTATTCCATCTGTGATTTAAGAACTTCGGCATAGGCTTTGGATTCTTTTGCTTTCATAATACAGTACTGGCCCGCCAAGGCCTCGATCTTATCCAGATCCGCCTTGGGAAGGACATCAATTTCCGTTCCGGCTTTTTCGAATTTTTCAAGGGACCTGGCCGAATCGGCTTCGTAAAAGGCCACAGCATCCAGGGAAGCGGCCATGCAGGCATATCTCAGTATGGCCTTGTTTGTTTTGGAAAGGGAATCCCAGGCCTTCAGGTTCACCATGGTGCCCAACTGGGAGGAAGGCTGGAACCAGCAGGGGACGCTCCAGTACTTGGTGATTTCCGCAAACCCCATTCCCCAGTCGCAGCCGGGGCTGCTGAATTCAGCGCCATCCAGCTTTCCTGTCTGCAACGCCAAATAGATCTCACCACCGGGCATGCTGATGGGGGAGGCGCCGAGCTGCTGGAGTATCCAGATGGTGGCCCTTGAAGGGGTCCTCAGCTTCAAGCCCTTGTAATCAGCGAGGGATTTAATGGGACCGGTTTTTTCCGTGGTGCGGAACCCGGATTCCATGGGCGTTGCGCCGAGGGAAAAATACGTCATGCCATATTTGCCCCAGAGCTTCTGCATCAGTTCAAGGCCCCCGTACTGATACATCCAGGTAATGTAGTCCATATTGGTAAAACCGAAGGGAAAGGAACCGATAAAATCAAAGGCGGGGTCTTTGGTGGCCCAGTAGCTCGGCCAGTCCCCCGCCATTTCCACGGCGCCTTTGCCGCACGCATCAAAGACCTCAAAGGATTTCATGAGAGCGCCGGCAGGAAACCATTTGATGACGAAATTTCCGCCCGTCATCTCGCCCACGTATTTGATCATCTGTTTTTCGCCGTACCAGAGATTAAGCGACTCCGGCCATGTGGTAACCATTTTCCATCTGATTTTTTTGGCAAAGGCATTGGATCCGATGGTGAGAACGAGAGACATGAGGCCCAGAACAACCAACAATTTGAATCTTTTCATCTTTTCCTCCCTTTCAGATTGAAACGAAGCAGTTTTTAGGAAAACCTAAGGTCTGACCGCGCCGGACTGAATCATCACCCCCTTTCCAAATGCAATGTACTCTGGATTGAAAATTCCGCGGATTTTCTTGATAGCTGCTGCCTTGATAAGCGAAAGGGTATGCTGTGTATTGTAATGAAGGCAAAAAAGGAGCATGAAATTCCTTCACAGTTTGAAGAAGCGTCAAATTTTACTTTATCGCAAAGCTTTTTTTTCGGCGTAAGTGAGTACCATCCCACCATCGAAAAGGAGATCTCCCCCCACCAGATATCTGGCGAAACGGGAGAACCCGAACAGGAAAAGGTTGGCAACTTCCACGGGAGACATCATTTCCTTGATTCTTGAGTCTCCCATCATGACATCTCTTACCACCTCTTCGTGGGTAATTCCTCTCTGTTTTGCCTGGGCCGGAATCTGGTTCAGGGCAAGGGCTGTTTTTACAAAGCCCGTGCTGACGGTAAAAGACCGGACTTTTCCGTCTCCTTCCGCGGAGATGGACTGACTCAAGGCTCTCAATCCAAATTTCATGATGTTGTAGGCTGGTTTGTTCAGGGTGCAGATGTGGCCGTGCACGGATGCCATGTTTCCTATGGCGCCGCTGCCGTCTTCGCTTTTTCTCATGTGGGGAATGGTCAGTTTGGAGAGATAAAAGGGCGCCCTCAGCATGATTTTCTGCATGAAATCATATTTTTCCATGGGGAAGTTTTCAATCGCGTCTATGTGCTGGATGCCCGCTATGTTGACAAGATATTTTATGGTTCCGATTTTAGCGGCTTCTCGCACGGCATGGGACATGTCGTCATCACTGGTGAGATCGGTTTTGATGAAAATCATGCGACCTCCCAGATCTCTTGCTATTTCAACGGTTT
>JBBSAR010000223.1:0-6936 GCA_038252125.1 Desulfatiglandales bacterium | reverse complement strand
ATGCATTACACAGCCCAGCTCCCGTGCCGTCGCTTTTGCTTTTTCGAGCTGTTCCACGACGGTATGCAGGGGATTCACAGACATGAGCCCGGCTATCTCAAGGGGAACTGAGGCGAGAAGATGATTTTCAGAGAAAACGGCAATACCGCCCCCCATGTCACATACCGCTTGAACCGCTCCGCAGATGTCCATGTCATCGACTCCAACCACGATGACATTGTGGGAATCGTGGGCGACAGATGAGGCGATCGCGCCTTTATTTAACCCGAAACCCCTGACAAGCCCATGGCCGATATTGCCTGTGGCGCCGTGTCTTTCCACAACAGCCATTTTCAGGATATCGGTCGCGGGATCCGAATGGAACCATCCCTTCTCGGCATGAACGGACTCATGGGACATGACCGTGACAATTTGATCGGGAATGAGATTAATAACGCGTGCAATTCCCCCGGGATGTTCCATGGCGAAATCCTCCGGCGTGATTTGAGCCATATGCATGGATCGGGGAAGCGGATTTGTGTATGCAGTTGGCCTGCGGGGAAAATCGATCAATGCTCCCTTTTGAACAACAGGCTTCCCATCTTTATACACGGCGTCTATTCCAAAGGCCGGCAGATCGCTTAAAATAAGAATATCCGCCCGCCAACCCGGTGCAAGGGCGCCCCTATGATATAATCGAAAGTAGTTCGCCGGATTGATGGTGGCGAGCCGAAGGGCGGCCACCGGATCAAGACCCAGTTGGACCGATTTCCTTAGAACAAAATCCAGGTGCCCCCTGGAATGGATATCTTCCGCATGCAGATCGTCAGATACGAAACAGAAACGACTCTGGTTTTTCTCATTGACTAACGGCAGCAGATCTTTCAGATTTTTTGCGGAGGTCCCTTCCCGAATCATGACCATCATGCCGCTTTCCATTTTTTCCCGGGCTTCTTCCAGCCGCATGCATTCGTGATCGGAACCGATGCCCACAGACAGATAGGCCTGCAGATCGTAGCCGCTCAGTAGCGGAGAGTGGCCGTCAATGACCCGATCGCCAAAAACTCGCATCTTTTCCAGGACCTGCTCGTCTCCTGAAATAACCCCGGGGAAATTCATGACCTCGGCGAGGCCCAGGATACGGGGCTCGTCTTTCAACAAGGCGAGGTCTTCCGCCAACAAACGGGCCCCGGCTGTTTCCAGGTGTGTGGCGGGGACACAGGAAGGCGCCATGAAATAGATGTCGAAAGGAATAGAGTCCGAGTCTCCAATCATGAAACGGATGCCGTCTATTCCGTGAACATTGGCAATTTCGTGCGGATCTGAAATGATGGTGGTGGTTCCGTGGATCAGCAGAGCCCGCGCGAGTTCCGAAGGAACCAGCATACTGCTTTCCACATGGATGTGTCCATCGATCAGCCCGGGAGCAAGCCACTTGCCCGCAACGTCCACTTCTTCTTTTCCATGGTAATCAGGACCGATTCCTGCAATGACCCCGTCGCATATGGCCACGTCGGCTTTTTCGATCGTGGCGGAAAAGACATTCACCACATTGCCGCCTTTGAGGACAAGGTCGGATGGAATCTCCCTTTTTGCGGCAAGGATTCTCTTCTTCAGGTTGTCCATATCACAAAATCCTTATCGCGAAACTTTCTCCATGACAAACCATTCCTCGGTTCGATCCGATGAGGTGTCAACGACCAGGTGCACTATGTTGAGGTCCGGAAAAAGAGTCTTGAGTTCCTGAAGGTCCACGGGCTCGAACTTTTTAACATTGTTCGTGTAGGCCTGTTCGGTCAGGGCATTGGATTCGTAATTCTCCTTGGTCCTCAGAGATATCCTTCGAAGAGAGACCTCTTTGGGGCATCGGGTTTGCTGGATCACAAGCGTTTTGCCATATCTGGCGGCCACTTCAGCAGCCCTCCGTCTCAGGCTCTGGGTTACAAAAGTGGCATCCAGGATAATGCCCTGCCCTTTTCCGGCCAGTTCATCCGCCATCCTGAACATCTCATCGTACACGAGCGTTCGTTTGTTCATGTTGGAGGCTACTTTTTCATCAAAAATATCTTCGCCTTTCAACACTTCACGGCGAATCAGATCAGACCTGAGTATGGTGTACCCCTTCAAATCCGCAATCACTTCCGTTGTTTCCGTCTTATAGGATGCGGGCAGGCCGCAGGCGATAAGCACGGTTTCAGGCCCCAGTTCTTTACGCATAAAATCCACAAAAGGTTCTTTCATACACATGCTCCTTTACATCCGAGGTTAACCAAGCTTGACGTACGACCGGGCCAGTTCAAAATATTTCCGTGCCCGTTCCGCCGCGGCCGACTTTTTCGCGCTGTCGATGGACGGATCATCCAGTTGAAAACTGTTTACCTTCCCTCGTACGAACGCCCTGTAAACCTTGTAAAAAACAAGCAGGCGATCCACGCCATCTTCTCCTGCCCGATCTTTGTAGGCCTCCCAGAGAGTTTGCGCAAGATCACGTCCCCCATGATACTCCAGGTCCATCAAGAGAAAGGCAATGTCTGCTATCGTATCACCATATCGAAAACGTTCGTTGAATTCTATGCAATCGATAATCGGAAGCCCCTCCATCAAGCAGATATGCTCCATGTGAAGGTCGCCATGGCAATCCCTGATCCTTCCCTTGCCCACCCTCTCCAGGAAGAGAGCGTTGTTTGCCTTGAAAAAAGCCTCCGTCCATTGCGATATTTCATCAAAAGCGTCTCTTGAAATCGATATTCCTATATATTTCTCTACCTGATCGAAATTTTCGTCCGTATTCACTTTGAATTGTTCCGGAAGCCCGAATTTGTCGATCTCTTTATTTCGCAAAGCCTTCCCGTGAAATGTGGCCAGAACCGAGGCGATTTCCTCCAGGTGCCGCCGGGTGATACGCCCTTTTTCAAATACGGTTTTCATCAGGGAAGATTCCGGAATCCGTTTCATCTTGACGGCATATTCCACCGCATCCCCCGGCACGGGTTTGAGCGTATATTTCGTTCCGGTGTGCTTTACGGGAAGAACGTCCAGGTAAATGCCCCTGGAGAGTCTTCTGTTCAGTTCCATCTCCTGCTTGCAGAAAAACTCCCTTTTTTCGAGCGTCGAGAAATCAAGAAAACCAAAATCCACCGGTTTCTTCACTTTATATGCAAAGTCGTCGGCGATGAACACGATCGAAATATGGGTTTGCACGACCGACACACTTTTTGTGGGGTCGGGGAGAGAGGCGGGATCTCGCAGATCTTTGATCAGTTCGTTTTTAAGCATTTTCTATGGCCTTTCCAGAGTAAATTGTTCCGCCACCCAGAATGGTATATCCATTTCCCCCATAACCATGGGATCCTGGTGGCAGTCGGATCCCCCTGAGATCAGAAGCTTTTCATTTTCCGCGAATTTTCTATAAGAAATCACGGCTTCCGGGGTATGTCTGGAGTGCCAGCATTCAATCCCGTCCAGATAGGGGAGCATTGTTTCCTTTATGATGCCCTGCTGTTTTTGGAGATCAGGGGTATACGCCCTGAGAGACGTGCCGTTCGGGTCATCGGGGTGGGCCAAAAACAATTTGCCCCCCGCCCCTCTTACGAGCTGGGACACCTCTTCCAAGGAAAGAGGCAGTTTCGATACGTTGCATTGGACAAGATAGAGATCAAATGCCTCCTGCCTGCTGGAGACAATCCCTTTTTCAACCATGTAAGCGGCGATGTGGGGGCGACCGATGGAGCCTTCCACTCTCTCTTCAATCGCCTCCATATCGCGTTTTGTAAATGCAGGCTGTCCGTTCTCTTTAAACGCCTGATTGATTTTTTCGAGAATCTGTTCCGCCCTGCTCCTTCGATATTCTTGTATTGCTTTAAGTTTATCAATTATCACTTTGTTATATATGTCATATCCATAGCCAAGAACATCAAGGGCCGCGGCTTTTCCTTTCCGGTAATCGGGATGTGAAAAAGTAATATTGAATTCCACACCCGGCAGATAATGGATGCCGTATTCTCGGGCCAGTGCAAGGGCTGTTTCCTGACATTGGATATTATCGTGGTCTGTAATGGAGACAAGTCCGATATCTCTTTTCTTAGCCTCAAGAAATATTCCCGGCAGAGACATCTTTCCATCCGAACAATCCCTTGAGTGAATATGCAGATCAATTTTCATAAATTCCCGCTCAGCAGTTTCCTAACCAGTGAACTTCCATTCCATTGCAATTTGGCGGCCCTCGAAATTCACATGCCCTTGCAAGGCGATCTTCATTGAAGGACCCCATTCTATTCAGAAAAACTTTTTATTATTACCGTACGGAGTATTTCTGGTCAAGGGTAAAAAAAAGAATGATATATGTTCTTGCCCTGCCCCATTGAATTTTGCGCCCGTCCATGAAAACACAAGATTTTTCGGGGAAAAAGTGCTATATGAACTCTTTCATTGAGGGTGTTGTATTTCTCTTAAAAAGGAATGAATTATGTTTTCGAAGATCAAAGAAACCGCTGATTTTCTTGCTTCCAGGATGGGTGAACCACCTGAAGTGGGCATGATAACCGGGACCGGGCTGGGTTCCGTCACGGATAATATCGTACCCGATTTCAGGCTGCCCTACGAAGAAATACCCCATTTTCCCAAATCGACCGTGGAAGGACACAAAGGCACGCTTGTTGCGGGAAAATTGGGAGGCAGGCCCATTGTGGCGCTGGAGGGCCGTTTTCATCTCTATGAAGGCTACACTCCTTGGGAGGTGACATTTCCGGTGCGGGTTATGGCCATGCTTGGTATCCGCTTTTTTCTCATGTCCAGCGCCGCCGGCGGATTGGACCCTTCGTTCAAAAAAGGGGATTTAATGATTGTCACCGATCATATCAACCTGAAAGGGGTGAACCCATTGATGGGGCCTAACCTTGCGCAATTCGGTCCGCGCTTCCCGGACATGAGTCAGGTATATGCCCCCGGACTAATTGGACTGGCAAGAGAAAAAGCGATGCAATCCGGTCTTTTTATCAGGGAAGGAGTCTACGTGGGAGTTACGGGGCCGTCCCTTGAAACACCGGCGGAAACGCGCTTTCTCAGGGCCATCGGGGCCGATGCCGTGGGAATGTCGACCGTGTCACAGGCTATTGTAGCAGCGCACTGTGGACTGAAAATCCTGGCCATTGTGGTCATCACCAATGTGAACATCCCGGGTTGCATGGGGAAAACAACGATCGAGGAGGTTATTGAAGCATCGAACAAGGCAAGCTCAAGCCTTTCAAACCTCTGGGAAAAGATTGTTATCGATCTCCCCGAGGATAGACGGGATAACCCGTAATCAGCATGTCCTCTCCAAATCTCCTGAATTGAACGTTTTCAAGGGTCGTGCAGTCCTGCATATGCCTCACGCCGGGACCGCTTGCCATGGGAATCCCGTCATTTCCTCCAAGGATTTTAGGGGCCTTGAATATGTGAAATTTATCCACAAGTGCTTCCCGGATCATGGAACCCAGAACAAACGAGCCACCTTCCACGAGGAGACTCATGATGCTCATCCGACCCAGCTTCCCAATCAGAGCCTGCAGGTCCAGACGGCCGTCTTTTGTCGGACAAGAGAGAATGGCAACTCCTTTCTTTCTGATCCGATCGACTTTTTCACCGACTGCTTTTTCACCGACAACGAGCAGAGTCTTTTCTGGAAATTGGTCGTTAAGAATCCGGGCCTCTTCAGGAGTTCTCAAATGGGTGTCAAGAACAATCCTGAGGGGATTTTTCCCCCTTCCGTTTTCCAATCGTGTGGTGAGGGAAGGATTGTCCGTCACAATTGTTCCCACCCCAACCATGATCGCATCCACGCGATCTCTCAGCCGATGAACATAACGACGTGACTTTTCATTGGTAACCCATTTGGAATCTTTCAGCGACGTGGCAGTCCAGCCATCCAGGGTCTGGGCGGATTTCGCGATCACAAAGGGCCTTCCAGTGGTGATAAACGTGAAAAAATCCTCGTTGAGGGTTCTGCATTCTTTTTCCAGAACACCGTTCCTTACGTCAACACCGTTTTTCGCCAAGAATCCACTTCCGCCGCCTTTGACACCCGGGTTCGGGTCCATGGCGCCTACAACCACTCGGGAGATTCCGGCGTTGAGAATTGACTCGGTGCAGGGGGGGGTCTTTCCGTGATGGTTGCACGGTTCAAGGGTAACATACAAGGTGGCTCCCGGACAGGAGCGACCGACCTTCGCAAGGGCTTCTACTTCAGCATGGGGCAAACCCGCCCTTCGGTGATACCCCCGGGACAAAATACATTCATCCTTTACGATTAAAGCACCTACCGCGGGGTTGGGGGAAGTGCGGCCGGCACCTTTTTTGGCTTCGGCCAGGGCAAGTTTCATATATTTTACATCGGTATCGATCATCCGAACCGCCCGACCTAATTTTCTTCTCGATGGTTTTGCCTGGCCTTAAGTATATCTTCAAGTTCTGCCATGAACTCTTTGATATCTTTAAATTGTCTGTACACAGAAGCGAACCTTACGTAGGCCACCTCATCCCATTCTCGAAGGGTATTGATGACCATTTCACCCACCTCGGAACTGTCGATCTCCTTTTTACCGAGATCCTGAAAGTAGGATTCCATGCTGTCGGTAAATTCCTCAATTCTGGAAGTGCTTACAGGCCTTTTCTGGCAAGCCATCCGTATCCCTGAAATAATCTTATCCCGATTAAAAGGCTCCCGGCGACCATCCTTCTTGACAACGAGTGGAAGAACATCTTCGAGCTTTTCATAGGTGGTAAATCTTCTTTTGCATCCGAGGCATTCTCTTCTTCTCCGAATTGTTCTGCCATCCTTGCTCAATCTGGAATCAATCACTTTGTTATCAATCTTGGTACAGAAGGGACATTTCATGGGACAAACCTCTCGATTTGAACACCTGCCTCCGTTAACATTTCGTCCGCCAGCGCATCATCATATCCGTCTTTGTAAAATAT
>JBBSAR010000222.1:0-6940 GCA_038252125.1 Desulfatiglandales bacterium | reverse complement strand
TATACTCCTGAGCCATTTGATGAATGCTGTCGGCCGTTTGAATCATCAGGAAAACCTACGGGTTGTCGGCAAAATTATTATCGGGAGGTTTTTTTAGGATGAAAAAGAAGGCAACATCGGGTATTGGGAGCCACAAACGAAGCCTTGCTGACGGATTTTTCTCCTCCATATTTTTCGGAAGCGCTTGTGCTGTTTTTTTTCTTCTTGGTTTGATTTCCGGATTATTCATCTCTGAGGCAAGAGCCGACGAAATCATCATGAAAAACGGGGATCGACTCCAGGGGAAGATTGTTTCCATGGATTCCGGCAAACTGGTCTTTGATACCCCTTATGCCGGTAAAATTACCGTTGTCTGGGATCAGGTGGAACGACTTACTTCCGATAGAGCCTTGGAGGTTACGCTTCCCGACAAAGAAGTATTGAAGGGCAGGGCGGTCAAGGGAGAAGACGGCGTTCTCATCCTTCAGCCCGAAACCGGGCCTGCCGCGCAGCCTATTGCCCTGTCAAAAGTTTCCAGCATGTCGCCCCCCGAACCTCCTCCGAGTTGGACGTGGTCGGGGAACGCCAGTGGAGGGATTGACTACCAGACCGGCAATACGGACAAACAGCGCTATAACGGGAATTTAACCGTGGGACTTGCAAAACTTCCCCATCGCATGACCTTATACGGAGAGGGATATTTCGAGAAGAGCAAGGGGGTGGAAACGGAAAACAAGACCCTTGGGAATTTTGATTACAACCGGTTTTTGAATGATAAATGGTATCTTTTCGGGAATGCACGGGGTCAGCAGGACAAATTTTCCAATTTGACTTTCTTAGGCGCCCTGTCGGCCGGCGCCGGTTATCAGTTCTGGCGTTCCGATGAGAAGAACCTGACGATGAAATTAGGGCCATCCTATGCGGCGGAATATTACAGCCAACCCCAGGATTTTCTGGACGGGGCCGAATCCCGCAGTTATGCCGCTGCTTTCTGGGCTCTTGATTTTGATATGTGGTTTCTCAAAAAGCATCTGCAGTTTTTTCACCATGACGACTTGAACTGCAGTTTGCAGGACAGCACCAACTGGCGTGCCATTACGCGAACGGGCGTGCGGGTTCCTCTGATTTACCATATTTTTACTTCTCTGCAGTATAATTACGACTGGGTCAACCAGCCCGCAGACGGAAAGCTGCATTATGATTCTCGGATTCTCTTTAATATAGGATGGCGGTATTGATTCATGATGAATGAGAAGTAACGAGTGATTGAGGGGTGTTATGGTCTTTTCCTGGTTGCACCTTGCCATGCTTATCTTCTTTGCCGTGGGTATGCTCATGGCCGGAGGGGCATTGATTTTCGCGTTTTTCCTGTCGCCCCGGTCCCGAAGCCGACAGATGGGAATGCCCTATGAATGTGGAATGCCGCCCATTCAGGGCGCCTGGATCCGCTTCCATATCAACTATGCTATCTACGCGCTGATCTTCCTCGCCTTTGAAGTGGATGTCCTCTATCTCTTTCCCGTGGCGGTGGCTTATGGAGAGGCCGCGGGGCTGTCTGCTTTTTTCAAGGTGTTTCTATTCCTTTTCGTACTCGGGTTGGTGGTTGTCTTCTTCTGGGCAAAAGGGGTTTTTCGATGGCCGAAAAAGATCTAATTGAAAATGTCCTCGGGCACGAAGATCCCCCTCTCATCAAACTGGAATTGTCCGAAAAAATTATGAACGTCTGCCGGGCCATGTCTCTCTGGCCTCTCACCTTCGGGCTTGCGTGCTGCGCCATAGAGATGATGGCCGTGGGGATGGCGAGGTTTGATCTTGCCCGGTTCGGCGCCGAGGTCTTTCGACCTTCTCCGCGTCAGTCGGACCTCATGATCGTCGCGGGAACGGTGACCAAAAAGCTTGCTCCGGCCATCGTCAGGCTTTACGAACAGATGCCCGCTCCCAAATGGGTCATTGCCATGGGCAACTGTGCAATTTCCGGTGGACCATTCAAGTTCGAGGAGCAGTACTCCATCATTGAAGGGGTGGATCAGCTCATCCCCGTGGATGTGTATGTGCCTGGCTGTCCTGCCAGACCCGAGGCGCTCCTTGAAGGATTGTTCGAACTCCAAAAGAAGATATCGGGCAGACGTTGGTGGCCCGAAGCCCCGAGAGAAACCCGGATATAAACCCGGAACTCCTCTATCTAACCCCCGATCCTGCCTTATCCCACAAATATTGCGGCCGTTTAGCCTGTTTCCAGTCCCCGTGAAAAGAGGTCTGTTCGGCGTGAGGTTTACGCTGCCAATCGAAATAGTTGAATCAATGTTGACAGTATGATTAAATTGTCGAAATTGAAAATTTTACCTCTTCCCAATAAAATCCCGTATCCGAAATTCGGGAGTGCCGAGGGATTGGTTCAAATGTCGGATGATTTTGACGAACCTATCGAGGGTTTTGAGGAATACATGTCGTGAAACTTCTGCGCTGATTGGCGCGTGACATCCCCTCACCTTTCGCCGTATCCCGCGACCCCTACCCCACAAAAATATCAGATTTAAACTGATGGTGACGATCAATTAAATCTATTGCATTATGTCGGTTTTTGCGGTATGGAATCGCGCAACCCTGTAAACGTGACAAAGCGACTTCCTCATTTCATGACAAATGGTGGACTGCATATGGCTCACGGCAAACAAAACCCCGTCTCTTCGTCGTCCGGAGAACGGGGTTTTGTATTTCTTGGGATTGGAAGCTTGGGCAAATGAGCAGGGAGGGGATCCTCAAGTTTTTTTGAATTTTTTTTCATGCTTGTGACCGCATCTGACAAACGCGTCTGTTACCATGGCTCCAAAAGAAAGAAATCTACTCTCTTGGTTGTCCAGATCAGTTGAGAATTTCAGGAGGGTGAACAATCCGCAATCTAAAATCCAAAATCCCAAATGGGAAGGCCGTATATGTCAATCGCCTCTGCTAATATGTTTCCAAAAACATGAATTCCGCAATCCGCAATCCGAAATCCGAGATCACAAATGGGAGGCACACAAGATGGATACCGTTATCGAAAATTATCTGTAATCCCGCCATGTTGAGCAGTTAAGGGGCGGGACTCCTGGATGAGGCCTTGAGTGAACAACTGATGGAAGTGGTGGAAGTAAGCGGTCACGGTTCCGTACCGGAACTCAAAGTTGTCAACAAATCCCCCCGAATGATCCTCATCCTGGACGGGGAAGAATTATTGGGCGCTAAACAGAACCGGATCGTCAACACGACCATCCTGATCCAAGGGAGTTCCACGATCGTGATCCCGGTCAGTTGCGTGGAGCACGGCAGGTGGTCCTATGACAGCCCCACATTTCACAGCCAAAACAGGATGATGTCTTCCAATCTTCGTGCCATGAAATCCGAGCAGGTCAACTATTCCATCAGGTATTCAGGGGAATACCGTTCTGATCAGGGTGCTATCTGGGATGGCATCGCCGAAAAGTCAGCCAGGATGGGCGCTCCGTCCCCCACCGGCGCCATGGCCGCCATATATGATAAAGAAAGACCCACTATCGAGGAATATGTAAGGCCCTTCAGTCTTATCGATTCCCAGATCGGGGCAATCTTCTTGATCAACGGGCAGGTAGCCGGTTTGGATGCCTTTGGAAACCCCGGTACTTTCTCAAATGTCTTCACGAAGCTCCTTGAAAGCTACGCCCTGTACGCCATCGACCGGCACAAGCCAGACAAAGAGTATAAGGCCCTCAAAAGCGAGGTTACAAAATTCAAGAAAGCAACTTTCTCAGCCCAAACAGAAGGTCACCCATCAGTGGGTCTGGGCACCGATTTTCGGATCGAATCCAAGAAAATAACAGGCTTTGCCTTGGCCCTTGATGATCAATTGCTCCACGTCTCCATCTTTGCCCTGGCAAATGGTCAAGGCCATGAGAAACAAACTCCCAGGATGGAAAGATACACCCATAGGAGAAGAAATCGAACGATTTAGAGTGAACTAATGTGACCATTGTAAACTACAATCTTGATGAGTTGCGGTCAAAAACCGTGACCCCATGCTAAAATCAATCGTTCGGACATGTTCACACAATTGATAAGGCTTTTTCAGATTTTTGTATTCAAAGCAATTAAAGACTCGATATTACGTTGACAAGAACGTATTTTCTTGACACGAATAGATGCATAGAATCGGGTCAAAAAGAATATGGACAAACACATACAAGGCATTGATCATAAAATTAAATTTCGTGTTTATGACCACGGAAAGGGTTGAATTTTTACCCCGGCTCATTTTTTTGAGTCGGAGATGGCTGAGGACCCGCAATGACGATTTCAACGGAAGAGCTTCAGAACTTAATGATCGCCATGGAAGGCGAAAATCTGGAGTTCAAAGAGGCAAAACAGAGTTATCCCTTCGATAAACTCCTCAAATACTGTGCCGCCCTTGCCAACGAGGGTGGCGGCAAAGTAATCCTTGGGGTGATGGATCGAAGACCTCGACGGATCACCGGCACCCGGGCCTTCACGCAACCGGAACGTACACGGGCGGGCTTGATGGAAAAACTCCGGCTCAAAGTGGACGTAGACGAGCTTCGTCCTTCTGAAGGAAGGGTTCTCGTCTTCACTGTCCCACCGAGACCCGTGGGTGTCCCCATACAGGCGGATGGCATCTACTGGGCCAGACAGTGTGACAGTCTGGTTCCCATGACCGAAGAGCAGCTTCGGGACATTTTTGATGAAATCGGTCATGATTTTTCGACTGATATCTGCCCGGCGGCAAATTTTGAAGACCTGGACCCGGTTGCCATTGAAGATTTTCGGCATCGGTGGATCGAAAAATCCGGGAATAGTGCATTGGCCCGGGTTGATCAAAAACAACTCCTGCAGGATGCAGAAGCCGTTGCCGGTGAAAATATCACCTATGCCGCCCTCATTTTATTCGGAACATACAATGCCTTGGGCCGGCATCTGGCCCAGGCCGAGGTGGTTTTTGAATACCGATCCTCGGAAGCGCCAGGCCCAGCCCAGCAGCGAAAGGAATACCGGCAGGCATTTTTCTCCTTTTATGATGATCTCTGGAATACCATTAATCTTCGAAACGACCTCCAGCATTATCAGGACGGGTTGTTTATACACGACATCCCCACATTTGAAGAACGCTCCGTCCGGGAGGCCATCCTTAATGCAGTGAGTCATCGCGACTACCGGCATGGTGGAAATGTGTTTGTACGCCAGTACCCGCGCTACCTCAAAATCGAAAGCCCGGGCGGTTTCCCGCACGGCATCACCCTTGAAAACATTCTGGACCGTCAATATCCCCGTAACCGCCGCATCGCGGATATCTTCGCCAGGTGCGGACTTGTGGAACGCTCCGGCCAGGGCATGAATCTGATCTTTGAAGAAGCGATTCGCCGGGGCAAACTGCCTCCTGACTTTACCGGAACAGACCGCTACCAGGTAGACCTTGTGCTTCCGGGGCAGGTACAGGACCCTGCCTTTGTGCTGTTTCTGGAAAGAATAGGCCGGGCGCTTCAACTTTCCTTTTCCACTCAAGATTTGCTGATCCTGGACCGGGTGCACCGCGGCCTGCGTGTAGACGACCCACTCAAACCGCGGTTGTCCTACCTTGTTGAAGCAGGCGTTTTAGAGCAAATGGGCGGAGGCAGGGGCGTTCGCTATATCCTTTCAAGGCGTTTTTATGCCATGACTGGCCAGAAGGGCGTTTATACGCGTAAGGTCGGTCTCGACAAAGAAACCAATAAAGCTCTTTTGCTTAAGCACATTCGTAGCAGCAAGACGGAAAGCGCTCGAATGGATGAGTTTCAACAGGTTTTGCCTGCCTTATCCCGGTTTCAGATTGGTCGGCTTTTAAACGAGATGAAGGAAGCCGGGCTCATATTCACAAAAGGCAGAACTCGTGCGACTCGCTGGTTTCTTTCAACCAAAAAGTCATAATATTGTGCGCATACCGCACAATCCAAAACCATTTATTCAGGATAAGTCAATATATTCAGTTAGCTATATTTGAGCTCTATTAGAACAAAAGCACAATCAGCGCACAATCACAATGCAATAGCCACAAGAACAAGGACCCAGCATCATGACCCACCGGAAGAAACCGATTCAAGCTGTCCTCCCGTCGGATGCCATCGACTGGCACAAACCAGACCGGGAATATAAGGCCCTCAAGAGCGAGGTTACAAAATTTCGGAAAGCAACCCTTTCAACCCAAACGGAAGGCCACCCATCCGTAGGTCTGGGCACTGATTTCAGGCTTGAATCCAAGAAGGTAACAGGCTTTGTCCTGGCTCTGGACGATCAATTGCTCCACGCCTCCATCTTTTCCCGGGCAAATGGTCAAGGCCATGAGAAGCAACCCTCCAGGATGGAAAGATACACGCATAGGAGAAGTAATCGATCAAATGAGTAGGATAAACTGGTTCTGAAAAACTTTTCACCGAAGAAATTCTGGTTTAAAAACTTCCATGCCTGGCAATTTTCCCGCATATCAATATCCCTGCAGAAAAAAGTATCAGTTTTGAATGATACTACGTTTGAAGTAAAGATGTTGATTTCTTCGTCGTTTTGCACTATAGGATTTTGCAACCTGTAAACGTGACGTAAAGACGATATTTTTCCCGCAAGGTGAGGGCACAATATGGTTCACGGGAAAACAAAACCCCGTTTCTTCGACATCTGGAGAACGGGGTTTTGTACTTTATGACTTGGAGATAAATTAAAATGACGCCAGGACTGACTCGCATGGGAAAATCTGGCTATACAGATGGGAAAAACCCAACATACAAGAGGAATATGACGCGTTGCGCGAGGATCCTCTGGCATGCGAATTAGGATATCTGGAATATGTTTTAAGAAAATGTAAGCGCCTGCAGTCTGATAGGACACGGCTATCCCTAAGTAGCGCAATCACGTAGCGTGAGAAATGATTTGCACATTGTCGTCAGATAGATTTTGGTGTATTCAG
>JBBSAR010000221.1:0-6957 GCA_038252125.1 Desulfatiglandales bacterium | reverse complement strand
GGTGCTCAGGTATCTTTCTCCGCCGTCGGGAAGAATGACGACGATCCTGCCGGTTTCCATTTCCGAGGCTGTTTTGAGGGCAACAGCCATGGCGGCCCCCGAACTCATGCCTACGAAAAGGCCCTCTTTCCTTGCAAGGAGCCGCGTCGTACTAAATGCCTCCTCATCCTCAATGTTGATGATTCTGTCTGCTCTGGATTTTTCAAAAATTCCGGGTCGGTACGATTCTTTCATGTTTTTCAGGCCCTGGATTTTATGGCCCAGATAAGGTTCTACCCCTATGATCCGGACATTCGGGTCCAGTTCCTTAAACCTTCTCGAAATCCCCATCAGCGTGCCGGTTGTGCCCATGGTGGCGACAATCGCGCTCAGTTCCCCCCCCGTCTGCGTCCATATTTCTTCGGCCGTTCCTACATAATGGGCCATCCAGTTTGCTTCATTATTGAACTGATCGGCCAACCAGTATTTGTCCGGGTTCTCTCTTATGAGGTTGTATCCATATTCTATGGCCCCGTCGGTACCCAGGTGTGCGGGGGTGAAGGTCAATTCCGCTCCCAGCGCTTTGAGGATTTTCATGCGTTCTTCACTGACCGCCTCGGACATGATCAGCTGGATTCGGTACCCTTTTACGGCGGCGACCATGGCAAGACCGATTCCGGTATTTCCACTGGTAGATTCAAGAATAATCTTGTCTTTCGTAAGATCTCCCGATTTTTCAGCCTGCTCAATCATATAGAGTGCGGGACGATCTTTGATGGACCCCCCCGGATTGAAATATTCGAGCTTCGCCAGGATCTCCACGTTCTTGTTGGGGTTTATGGCGGAGAGGGTAACCAGGGGTGTGCCGCCGATGTGGTCAAGGATGGTACGTGATTTTGTCATTTCTTATGCCTTGGATTTTCTTCTGAAAGGTAAAACTGAATAAATGCCTAAATTATAATGAATCGTTTCCATGTTTCAATGGGAGAATGCAAAGGGACCTCATTCTCTACGGTTGACCTTTCTCCTGTTGACTGATATGGTTCATCTCCTATAGCAATTCTGCATCGAGGAACAATAATGAAAATTCTGGTTACCGGCGGCGCCGGATTTATAGGTTCAAATGTGGTGGACGGTCTTATCTCTGCCGGTCACCAGGTTGTTGTTGTGGACAACCTTTACACTGGAAAACGTCTAAACGTCAACCCGCAAGCGCTCTTTTATGAAACGGATATCCGTTCGGAGGAGGCAGGTCGTCTGATTGAACGGGAAAGACCGGCGGTTCTGATTCATCATGCCGCACAGATCAGCGTTCCTGATTCCGTCAGGAATCCTCTTTTTGATGCGGACGTGAATATCCGGGGGTTTCTTAATCTCCTGGAGGCGTGCGTAAAAACGGCCGTGGGGAAGGTCATCTTTATCTCTTCCGGCGGCGCCATTTATGGTGAGGCGACCGAATATCCCACTTCAGAGAAATATCCGCCTGAGCCGCTTTCGCCCTATGCCGTGACAAAATATTCTTCGGAGCACTATCTGAATTATTACAAGCACCAATACGGACTGAAATTTACCACGCTTCGTTATGCCAATGTTTACGGACCGAGGCAGGCGCCGCACGGCGAAGCGGGCGTCGTGGCTATTTTTATGGACAACCTTATAAAGAGTGAGTCTTCCACCGTGAATCACTTTCCCGATGATGAGAAGGGCATGATTCGTGATTACTGCTATGTGGGGGACGTGGTAAAGGCAAATCTTGCGGTTCTTACAAAGGGAGATGGAGATTTTTTTAATATCGGGACCGGGACGGGTACCAAAACGCAGGATTTGTACGATGCCATCTTTAACGCCTTTAAAAAGGTCAAGCCTCAGGCGCCGGACAGATTTTCAAAGGTCGTAAAACAGGTGGCACGTCCGGGGGATCTGAAAAAAAGCTGTCTTGTGGTGGAAAAGGCCCTCCGAATTCTGGGATGGGCGCCCGAGACGGATCTTGAAGAGGGCATTGGAAAGACGTTGGAGTGGCGTTTGAGCGTCGTTTGAAACCGGGTTGAACGGAAGAATGTTTTTCAGGCCGATCACTGATCGGTCTTTTTTTTTCTGTACACTTGACATTTGCGAGGCTGTCATTATTTTCATGCAGTCGGAAATCTTTTTGATATGTTCCCTTTGGTTATCTAAGAACCCCTGTATTTTTTCTTGATAAATTCCAATAGATATTATCCGACTCAGACAGTGGATTTTTTTGAATATGCCTGATTCGAAAGCTTGTTGGGATGCTGTATTGCCGTTTACGTATCCTTCATTTTAAATCGTTTGAAAATCCTGAAGCTTTCAATCTCTGAATGCTTAGGGGACGTTTCCCGGTTTGAGGAAACCATTTTGGTGTTTTGGAAAAAACATTATTATTATTTGAGAGGAGATTGAGGAAATGAAAGTAAGACCGTTACATGACCGTGTTATTGTAAAGAGGGTGAAAGAGGAAGAAACGACCAAGGGTGGCATTATCATCCCCGATACCGCAAAAGAAAAGCCTGTTGAAGGGAAAGTTGTCGCTGTCGGCGACGGCAAGGTGGGAGACGACGGGAAGAAAATCGCCATGGAAGTGAAAGCCGGAGACAAGGTGCTTTTTGGGAAATATGCCGGAACTGAGATCCAGATTGAAGGCGAAGAACATCTTATAATGAGAGAAGATGATATTATTGCGATCGTCGAGTAATGTTTCTTCAGAAATGTCTCCAATCGCATGACAATAATCTACAGTTATCAAAAATCTTAAGGAGGAAATTTTAGGATGGCCAAAATAATCAAGTATAGTGTGAAAGCCAGAGAAGCGATGCTCCAGGGGGTTGACACCCTTGCCAACGCAGTAAAGGTCACATTGGGTCCGAAGGGCAGAAATGTCATCTTGGATAAATCTTTCGGCGCGCCCACGATTACAAAGGACGGCGTTACGGTTGCCAAAGAGATCGAACTGGAAGACAAGTTCGAAAATATGGGCGCTCAGATGGTGAAGGAGGTTGCCTCCAAGACATCTGATGTGGCCGGCGACGGTACCACCACTGCTACGATCCTTGCCCAGGCCATTTACAGGGAAGGTTCCAAGCTGGTTGCCGCGGGTATGAATCCCATGGCCCTCAAAAGGGGTATCGAGAAAGCAGTTGAAACGGCCGTTGGCGAATTGAAAAAGATGTCCAAACCCACCAAAGACCAGGAAGAGATCGCCCAGGTGGGAACCATTTCCGCCAATAATGACAGCACCATCGGAAATATCATCGCAGAGGCGATGAATAAAGTTGGAAAAGAAGGCGTCATCACCGTTGAAGAAGCCAAGAGCATGGATACGACCCTTGAAGTGGTTGAGGGGATGCAGTTTGACCGCGGCTATCTTTCACCCTACTTTGTGACCGATCCTGAAAAAATGGAAACCAATCTTACAGAGCCCTACATTCTTCTTAACGAGAAGAAGATCAGCAGCATGAAGGATATGATTCCTATCCTGGAGCAGATCGCGAAAATGGGAAAACCTCTCCTGATTATTGCCGAGGATGTCGAGGGTGAAGCCCTTGCGACCCTGGTTGTGAACAGGCTGAGAGGCACCTTGCAGGTGGCAGCGGTAAAGGCGCCGGGTTTTGGCGACAGGCGGAAAGCCATGCTGGAAGATATCGCGATCCTGAGCGGTGGAAAGGTCATCTCTGAAGACTTGGGCCTGAAGCTTGAAAACATCACCCTGAACGACCTTGGTACGGCCAAGACTATCCGGATCGACAAAGACAACACGACCATCGTGGACGGCGGCGGTGCAAGGGCCGACCTGGAAGGCAGGGTCAAACAGATCAGGGCACAGATCGATGAGACCACCTCCGACTATGATCGTGAGAAACTGCAGGAAAGACTGGCCAAGCTGATCGGCGGCGTTGCGGTCATTAATGTGGGCGCAGCAACCGAAATAGAAATGAAAGAGAAAAAGGCTCGCGTAGAGGATGCGTTGAATGCCACAAGGGCTGCCGTGGAAGAAGGGATTGTTCCCGGTGGCGGTGTAGCCCTGGTTCGCTGCATCCCGGTCGTCGCGAAGCTGAAACTGGAAGGGGAAGAGCAGGCCGGCGTGAACATCGTCCTTAGGGCCTTGGAAGAGCCGATCCGCCAGATCGCCAACAACGCCGGCATGGAAGGTTCCGTGGTGGTAGAAAAAGTGAAGGGCGAGAAGGGCGCCGTGGGCTTTAACGCAGAGACCGGCGTATACCAGGACTTGATCAAGAACGGAATCATCGATCCTACCAAGGTGACCCGTTTCGCATTGCAGAATGCTGCGTCGGTTTCTTCGCTGCTCCTGACGACAGAAGCCATGATCGCGGAAAAACCGGAAGAGAAATCGGATATGCCGGGAATGCCGCCGGGCGGTATGGGTGGCATGGGCGGTATGGGTGGCATGGGCGGCATGATGTAACCGGCTGACCCAACCATTTTTAAGAAGCATTTATGAAAAATGCACCTGGAAGATATTTCCGGGTGCATTTTTTTTGTTCCTCCCATGAAGCGGCATGGTTATGGTTATTTCTGGCTTTTTCCGGATAGGTCTGGTATGAAATCTTTCAAGCAACGAGCACGACGCACGAAAAATAGAGCACGAAGAATGAAGAGGTGAAACGATGGAAATGGACAAACAGGTTGTTGCGGTTACCGGATCCGCGGGTTTCATAGGATTTCATCTGTCCAAAAGACTCCTGGAGATGGGGTACGAGGTGATCGGCATAGATAATCTGAATGATTATTACGATCCAAACCTGAAAAAGGCACGGTTGACCATCCTCAAGGAAATCCCCGGGTTTCATTTCTACCAGATCGGCATTCATGATCTGCCATCGCTCAAAAATGTGTTCGGCAAACACCGGGTGGATATCATCTGCAATCTCGCCGCCCAGGCCGGGGTAAGATATTCCCTGAAGGATCCCTTTTCCTACCAGAAGAGCAACCTTGAAGGCTTTCTGAATATCATTGAAATGGCAAGGACTTATGAAGTGAAGAACCTCGTATTTGCCTCTTCCTCTTCGGTGTACGGAAAAAACAGAACTATTCCCTACCGTGTGGAGGACAGGGTGGACAATCCCATATCCCTCTATGCGGCGTCCAAAAAGGCCAATGAACTGATGGCCCATGCCTATAGCCATCTCTTTCAAATTCCGTGCACCGGGTTGCGGTATTTTACCGTTTACGGTCCCTGGGGCAGGCCGGATATGGCTTTGTTTCTGTTTACGGAGGCTATTCTAAAGGGGCGACCCATTAACGTCTATAATCATGGGAAAATGCGAAGGGATTTCACCTATATCGATGATATTGTGGACGGAACGGTAAGGGCCATTGAAAGGCCGGTTCCCTATGAGATTTTCAACATTGGCAATTCCGATTCCGTCGGCTTAATGGAGTTCATCGGCATCATTGAAGAAGAGTTAGGGAAGAAAGCAGAGAAAATCATGCTGCCCCTTCAGCCCGGAGATGTGGCGGAAACAACGGCGGATATCGGTAAGTCGGAAAAGATGCTGGGTTTTCATCCCAGAACGCCTTTGCGAGAAGGCATTCGCAATTTTATCGCCTGGTATCGCGACTATTATGACGTTTAAGACAAAACCCGCGCCATCAAGGGCAGCGCTACCAAAGCGCCAAGAGAACTGCCCATATTGGTGAAAACCACCACCAGCAGAATCCTTGTGATCTTGTTGGACCAGAATCCCTTCATGGAGCCGATATCTTCCGGCAAACGCTCAAAATCTTTCACCCTTGGTTTTCTGAGGAACGTCTCCACCAGTCCCGACACCCATCCCGCGGCAATCATCGGGTTTAAAGAGGTAATGGGCGATGCCACGATTGCCGAAAGGATAGTGAGGGGGTGGGCCAGGGCCGCCGCTGCTCCAATGCCTGCAAGAACGGCATTGGCCAGGATCCACCATTTGATGAGTTCCGTCCCCGTATGAGAGCCGGCCATAAAAAAGCCGGTAATAATCAATCCGATGACCAGGACCGGGATCCCCCATTTCAGAAAGGGAAGAAATTTGCCTTTGGGCGGGAGGGTTTCCAATGCTTTGAGATCGATGGGTTGGTTCCAGTTCCTCTTTATCCCCGGAATATGACCGGCGCCCACCACCGCGACGATCCTTTTCCCGGGCGCTGTCCTTATTTTCTCCGCCAGATATTGATCCCTTTCATCGATCAGGACTGTTCGCAACTCGGGTAGAAGGTCCCCGATTTCTTTCAAAAGAGTCTCCAGCATATCGTGCTGTTTCATGCTTTCGATATCTTCCTTCGTGATAGAGTCCGCGTCCCCGAAGGAGGTGATTAGCTGGGCCAGGAGTTTCATTTTGGTCCAGAACCCCATGAGCCTCCAGGCCCTTGAAAGGGTAGTGCGCACATCCCTGTCCGCGAGGTGAATGGCGGCTCCTGTGGCATCGGCGGCCTTTATGGCTTCAAGCATTTCCTGTCCCGGTTTAATCCCCAGTTTCTTGCCGATCTTTTTTTGAAAAGATGCCAGCATGAGATTGGATAGAAGCAGAAATGTCTTCTTTTCCCTGATCACCTTGATAAGATCCGTATCATTCCATGTGTTGCTCTGCGTCATGGACTGGTATCTGGATTGACACAATTCCACGCACACAGTGTCAGGCTGTTCATCATTGATCACCCTGACTACGAGTTCGGCGCTTTCCTTGGAAACATGGGCCGTGCCGACAAGAATCACCTCTTTGCCTTCGGCGGCAACATGGTGAATATTGCTGTCATCTGTCATAAATTGTTGCTTCCTTTTCTTTCACTAAGCTCTTAACGAGGTTTATTTGCCATTCTTCTTTGTGGACCATTAAACATAATCCCTGTGAAAATATAAACAACCATGAAGATCAAAACGGGATATTGAAAGGGGTGAAAAGGGCGTGGACGGCTTCGATCAAATAAGAGATCGCATCTCTTCTTTGGGCGCCATCTCTTGGGCGGTTG
>JBBSAR010000220.1:0-6959 GCA_038252125.1 Desulfatiglandales bacterium | reverse complement strand
TGTTTAAAATTTAAGGCCTGTGAGACTCTTTATTGCTGATCAAACGCCCCCTCCTCGAGTGAGGGAAGGGGTCAGTCCTTGAATTAGGACAAAGCAGAAACAATGTTGCCCACCTTCTTCCTCAGGGGCGGGATGGGGGACGGGAAGGAAGATCACCAGTTCCACCATCACGCCAAAGACAGACTCAGTTTAATGGCCCTATCAACTTCATCCATCCTCTTCTGGGTAAGGGTGCCAAGACGTTTTTCCAATCTTTCCTTGGAGATGGTCAGTATCTGACCTGTTTTGATGATCGAAGGACGTTCAAGACCTCCTTCGGGAGGCCTGACCGGAACGTTCATGGGATAGACTCTAACGGTGCCTGAAATGGCTGCCACAATCGTCGTCGGCGCCTTCTCATTGCCAATGTCATTTTGAATGACGAGCGCAGGTCGCTTGCCTGCCTGCTCACTTCCCCTGGCAGGATTCCAATTGACGAGCCACACGTCGCCTCGCCTGGGAAAATCCTTCATTTTGAAATCTCCCTTTGGCCTTCAAAGGTTAATTCTGCGAATGCCTCATCTTCTTTAGCCATTTCTTCATAACCCTTGGCCATAAGGGCTTCAGTTTCTTTCTTGAGCCATAAACTGAAGGCCTCCTGAGCAAGCTGGCTTTTTGCTATCCGATTGGTCTTCGACGCTTTTTCGATAGCTTTATAGGTCTCTTCATCAATGGTCAGGCTGACCTTTCTCTTGGTTCTCATTGTATGCCTCCGTATTTCAATATAAATGATACGATTATATATCCTACCAACCGTCGTGTCAATTGAATAACAAGCACAGGTCGCTTGCCTGCCTGATCACTCCCTCGGCAGGATTCCAGTTGACGAGCCACATGTCGCCTCGCCTGGGAAAATCCTTCATTTTGGAATCTCCCTTTGGGCTTCAAAGGTATGAGCACCAGCTATTCCGGCGAGAGTCTTTTGTGCAGTAATGTTCTTGGGCCACGGATTGTTAAGGTACTGGCAGGGCTCGCGATGGGGAAAAGGCCCAAGGACTATGAGAACCTTCAAAATGTTTAAATAAAAAACGCCGCCCGACCCTGCCCGTCAATCTTGAACAAATGGTTGGCTGGTCAATAAATGCAAGCATCTAATATGGAAAGCACATCTGAAAGCAATTCATCGCTTCCACGTTCAATACGCTTTGCGCGACGAGAATGGAAATCGACGGATTTAACCTGCTCAGTCATAACAAATCCTGTCATTTTGCTGTCTTTTGGTACAGGCACATGAAAAGGAAAGTCTCGATCTGTGTTTGTTATTGGGCAAACGATAGCCAAACCAGTGCTTCGGTTGAACAGGTCTTTGCTTACAACATAAGCGGGTCTCCGGCCTTTCTGCTCATGCCCGGACTGCGGATCAAATGTGATCGCGATGATGTCTCCTTGTTTTGGGATATAGGCCGCCATCTACCAGACCTCCTTGCCAACCGGCTCGCCCCAATCAACTTCACCGGGTTGGTAGCTTTTCTGAATTCGTGACACAAGATCTTTAAGGTTATGACGGCCGCGTATCCTTTTTGCTGGAGCCACGATCATAATGCCATCTTTTACGGTAATATCGACCTCATCTCCGATATTGATTTGTGCGTCTGAAAGCAGGTTCTTGGAAATGCGAAGTCCCTGGCTATTTCCCCATTTTTGAATTTTTGCAAGCATTATACACCTCCCAATGTATATCCAATGTATAGCCGATACGATCGCAATTTTCAAGGAAAATGTTAAGGCCAGCGGTTGAACTGTGCAGCGCGGCTTTTTGCTTCCGCACAAGTGAATGGTGGTATGCCCGGCATGGGCGTGAATTAATGGGGTGTAAGTCCCCTGTAAGAGTCTAAAACGATTTATCCGTTAAATCGTACAGGTTTACCTGAGAATCGAAGGCAGAGTTGAGCCAGCTGCGGGCGGAGTTGTGGGTGTCCCTTCCCTATTTGTCCTACTGTTGCACCAATTAAGGCGCTTATGAAGCGAAGTCGATTTACTGCAGTTGCCAAGAATTGGTTCCTGTGATATAGATATTAATCCCTCGTGGACCGTCAGGACCGTCAACATTCCCAAATTTTTCTCTTCAAACGCGTAAATCGGCAACGAAAATGGCCCAATCGGACAACGCATCCCTGAAAATCGATCTGGATCAATTCAAACTTCACCTATACACCCGGGGAACCGGGAAAATCACCCTTCACTTCGATACGCCCTCACGCAGATTCTATCTATCCGTAATCGCCCTTGTGATAGAACAAATGAGAAAAAACGGCAGCAATGCAGCCTTCGCGCCTTTGATAGACCACGCGGAGATCCTGGCCCTTCTTAATGAAACCGTTGGCGGGGGGGCCGGCTCCTCAAAAGAGAAATGGCTGTTGCCGCGTATTTACAGAAAATGGAAGAGTGCCCTTCCTGACCTGGAAAATGCCCCGCTTTTTCAGGTGATAGGCAAGTCGAAAGACTATGGCGACGCGTCAGGCAAGATATACCGGTTCGACGACAGCGTTAAGGATGCCTGGGCTAATCTCTTTGAGTACAGGGGAAACGGCGAAAAAGTGCGTCTCAGATTCTCGGTGGAAAAATTGGGAATCGGACTGGAGGATGTGTTCATTGTTTACGGGGAACCATTGGATGCGCAGGAAGGAAGGGCCTGGGACCGGTTCGTGGAAAAGCTCAGAGAACCACCAGGAGACAGGCAGACGACAAGACTCGAACATGATGAAAACCTAAAACGCCCTGAACTTATGGAGGAATCCGAAGAAACCCGGCGCGCCAAAACGGAGATAAACCCACACGATCCAATGGAAAACCAACCAACCATGGTGAACCAATCCCCCGTGGACTCTTCCACCAGTAATCCATTCATTCCCACTCGGAGTGGCGATGTGATTAGAGCCTCGGCAAATTTTCCCTTTGATCAAAAGGATCAGATAATGGGAAGGCATAAAAGGATTGTCCTTATGGCCATTTCCGGTCTGTTTCTTTTGGCTGCGATTGCGACACTTTGTAAAAGCTATCTCCGCCCTTCGTTCCCACCGAACCCGACGAAGCCGGAGATGCTTGTTTCCCCCGGGAACCCTTCCAAGGCCTCTATTGCCGTACTGCCTTTTACCAACATCAGCGGCGACCCAAACGAAGACTATCTCAGTGACGGCATCACGGAACAAATCATCACTGCTCTGTCCAAAACACCCAAAGTTTTCATCATTGCCCGAAATTCAGCGTTTACTTACAAGAACAAGCCTGTGAAGGTTCAGCAGGTAGGCAAGGAATTGGGAGTACGCTATGTACTTGAAGGAAGCGTCCAGAAATCGGGAGACCGTCTGTGCATCACGGCCCAGTTGATTGATGCCGCAACTGGAAGTCACGTCTGGGGCGAGAGTTACGACCGAGATTTGAAAGACATCTTTGTGCTTCAGGACGACATTACCAGGAACGTCATTATGGCCTTGCAAGGAGTTTCTGATGGAGGAGTACGATCAAGCAATTTCCCAGTTCGAGAAATCGATTCAACTCCAGCCCGACTATCTTGACCCCCATCTGGGCCTTGCCGCCGCATACAGTCTGGCAAGTTTTATGGAAGAAGCCCAAGCTGAAGCCGCAAAAGTTCGCGGAATTAACCCGAAATTCTCTTTGGAAAATCTTGGTAAAAATGGTTATCGCAATTATCAACCATCGGACAAGGAACGCTTTCTGAACGCCCTGCACAAGGCTGGATTGAAGTAAGAAGTCGCAGCCTCATTTCTGTTGTTCGGCATGATGAGCGTTGTGAACTTCGCGCATGCGTCGTTTTACATGCCGGGGGCCTATTTTGCCTACCGGGTGCTTCAGATTACCGGGAATTTCTGACGGTCCCTTGCGAGAAAACCGATTGTCCCGGTTTTGGAAAATAGTGCTTAAAGAAATTGATCGTTTGCCTCCATTCGGAATTTTTGTAACGGATGGAGGCAATCCTCTTTTGAAGAGATTTGATTTATGCGCGGCGCAAAGCTGCAAATCCGAAACATTACGAATGGAGGCGAGAAAATTATGAAAGCAAATTCAGGCAACAAAAGAATATTTACGGCAGCCGTCACCGGGGCCATTCATACGCCAAGCATGTCACCCCACCTTCCGGTGACCGCGGATGAGATCATCGCGGATATCATGTCCGTGTACGAAGCGGGGGGCGCCGTCGCCCATGTTCACGTGCGTGACCAGGAGACGGGTGTTCCCAATGCGGATCAGGAGACCTTCAAGTATATCGCTTCCGAAGTTAAAAAGCGCTGCGATATTATTCTGTGCACCACCACGGGCGGACGGCTGGGTGAACCGGTGGAAAACCGGGTTCGGGTGGTTAACTCCCTGAGTCCGGAACTGGCCTCTTTAAATGCCGGTTCCCTCAACTTCGCTCTCTTTCATGTAGCGGATAAATTTACCGACTGGAAACATGACTGGGAAAAAGATTATCTGGCCGGAACCGAGGACTACATTTTCCCGAACACCTTTTACACCATGCGAAAGTTCCTGGAGAACTTTGCCCGGCAGGGGACTAAACCCGAATTTGAGATTTATGATGTGGGCATGATCAACAACGTGGCCCATTTAATTCAGGAAGGTCACGTAAAACCGCCGGTGTATTTGCAGTTCGTGTTGGGAATTCTGGGCGGCATACCGGCATCGGTGGAAAACCTGGTACATCTTCTAAACGAGGCGGAACGGCGTATCGGGGATTTTGCATGGTCCGTCTGCGCGGCCGGACGAAATCAGTTCCCCATGGTGACTCAGGCACTGATCATGGGCGGTAACGGCCGCGTGGGGCTTGAAGATAATCTATATCTGGAAAAGGGTGTCCTGGCGAAGAACAGCGGGGAACAGGTGGCCAAAATCATTCGTATTGCCAGGGAACTGGGCATCGCACCCGCGACCCCTGAGGAGGCAAGACAGATACTGGGTTTGAAAGGCTTGGGTAAGGTCGGTTTTTAAGGAGATGTTTTCGTAGTAAATCATGAACCGTTATGCTGTCACCTTGAATTGTTGACTTTATTCCATAACATTCTATTTTTATAAGCAGTTTTTAAAGTCACTCGATTAGTGTTTTTCATTGATCCGGATAACCAATTTTCCGAAGTTCTGACCATCCAGCATGCCGATAAAAGCATTCGGTGCATTCTCTAACCCATCAATCAGATGCTCACGGTATTTTATCTGTCCCGTGCTCAGCCATTGAGACATCTCTTTTGCAAATTCGTCGTAGCGGTGGCCATAATCATCAAAAATAATGAATCCCTGAACCTTTAATCGTTTGATTAGAATTGTACCCATAAGAAGAGACATGCGGTCCGGTCCATCAGGAAGCTTTGTCGCATTGTACTGGGAAATAAGCCCGCACACAGGAATTCTGGCCTTTGTATTGAGCAGCGGCAAGACCGCATCGAATACTTTCCCTCCTACACTCTCGAAATAGATGTCAATCCCCTTGGGGCAAACCTGCTTAAGTTGCTGAGCAAAATCCAAAGATTTGTGATCCAGGCACTCATCAAAGCCATTCACTTCTTTTGCGTAGTTGCATTTTTCGCTGCCGCCGGCAATACCGACGACACGACAGCCTTTCAACTTCCCTATTTGTCCTACTGTTGCACCAACAGGACCTGTGGCAGCAGCCACAACCAGGGTCTCTCCCTGTTTGGGTCGGCCGATATCCAATAACCCCATATAGGCCGTAAAACCCGGCATGCCCAATATCCCCAATGCATAGGAGGGGTTCCGGGGGGATTCCCCTAATCGGGTCAGAAGGGAACCATCAGAAAGCGCATAATCCTGCCAGCCACTGTACGCAAGGACCCACTCACCTTCCTTGTAATCAGGGCGCCGGGATGCTTCGACCTGAGAAATTGTTGCACCTACCATCACTTGATCAATCTTAACAGGTTCCGCATAGGATGGCGCATCGTTCATCCTGCCCCGCATATAAGGGTCAAGGGAGAGATACTCGGTGCGGAGCAGCACCTGGCCTTCAGCCGGTGTCGGCACAGGTGTGTTCACCATGCGAAAATTCTCGGGAACCGGAGCGCCGTGGGGGCGCGCAGCGAGCACTATGGAACGATTGTGTTCTCTATTTTGATGCATGATTTACTCCTTTTTCTTGTTTCTCGTTTATTCGTGGACCCGCGGCAATTCCCTCGCAGCGGAAGGATCACACCGCGATGAAAAAGCATAACGTAATCGATTTCGAAAAGCCAGAACCATCTGTGGTCGATCTCGTTAAAACGCTATGGCGGCAAGGGACTCGGCAAGCGTCAAACACCCTGTTGGCGCCCTCCATTTGTAATTCTCAAACCGCTGCAGGGTGTAAAAGAGGATTAAGGTTCCCAGAAAGGAAGGACCTCCAACCCATGTTCGGACAGTTTTATCCAAGATGGGGCAAGAAAAAATCCCCTATCACGCAATCCTTACCACGATTCTGTAACAGGATACCGTAAGACAGCGAGAAAACCGCTTGTGCAGTGCTAAGTCTATTTGTTATCGTAGGCGAAGAATATGCTTGATATACACCCATGCGCACAATTAAGGACCTCGTGATGGAATGGCTTCATGATTCCGTATTTCGTTGCCAGGAAATTTGAATAGGATACGTTGTTATGGAATAACCAAATAAATGAGAGGGAGTGTTCATCATGGATGCTTTTAGAATTGCAGTGGTTGGTATTGGTGCAACGGGTGCTGTTTTGGCCGCGGCGCTGCTGAAGCAGGATCCGGAGACAATGCTTGTGGATCCCAGACCCGGCCTGGGAGAAGAAATCCGGAAGAACGGACTCAAGATTTCAGGGGAGCTGGATTACCATGTGCCGGTCAGGCATTTTTTCGAACGGATTGAAGATATGAAAGACCGACGTCCCAATCTTCTGTTCATTTCCACCAAGACTTTTCATCTCCCTTTGGTTCTGGACTCGTTGAAG
>JBBSAR010000219.1:0-6990 GCA_038252125.1 Desulfatiglandales bacterium | reverse complement strand
TTACTCATTAAGCATAACGGCAAAAAATGGGGATAACACCGGCGTATCAGTGACTTACTATGCTCCCGGGGGGCTTAGTGTTTCATTTTATCATACAAAGTAATGAGGAAAGGATGAAAAAGAGGCGCACCACTTTCACGTGGAACGCCCCTTGCACAAAACGGACTGAAACTGCGTTTTACTTGGTCAGTTTAATGACCATGATCCCCCTGCCCGGTCGAAGGATCAAGAGATTAACCGGTTTGCCTTCCTTGATATTGCCGATCTCCTGCGTATACTCATCGGAGGATTTCACTTCCTTGCGATTCACCTCTTTGATAATATCCCCTGCTTGAATACCCGCTTTTTCTCCCTTGCCTTCCTCGGTCACATCCGTGACCACAACGCCGTTTTTCTCTTCAATATTGAGCCTGGCGGCCATTTCCGGGGTAAGGTCGGAAACCGCGATCCCGAATTCATCTCCGCTTTCCTTTTGTACAGCCTCCGGACCGGCCGGAATATCTTTTCTCTTGGCCAATTTAACCGTAACGGCTTCTTCCTTGCCGTTTCTCAGGATTTCTATCTTGACCTTTTCTCCCACATCCTTGTCGGCAATCATTTTGCTCAGTGCCCTGCTGCTGTCAACCTTTTCCCCATCGACCGAAAGGATGACATCCTTGGGTTCAATGCCTGCCTTGTCCGCCGGATCCCCTTTAAAGACCTGGGTAATCAGGACCCCTTCTCCATCTTTAATTCCATAGTATTCTTTAAGGTCCTTATTCAAGTCCTGAATACCTACTCCCAGCCAGCCTCGGCTGACCTCTCCTTTGGACTTCAGTTCAGAAATAACCGCCTTGGCCATGTTCACCGGGATGGCAAACCCAATTCCCGTGCCTCCGGCGATAATGGCGGTATTGATTCCCACCACTTTCCCGTCCATATTAAGCAAAGGGCCGCCGCTGTTTCCGGGGTTGATGGAGGCATCCGTCTGGATAAAATCGTCGTAGGGACCCGAACCGATGACTCGTCCCTTTGCACTGATGATGCCCGCCGTAACCGTATGATCCAAACCGAACGGATTTCCGATGGCCAGGACCCATTCCCCCACTTGGGCGGCATCCGAATCTCCCAGTTCCAGCCAGGGCAGCTTTCCATCGGCCTTTATTTTTATGAGGGCGAGATCGGTATTCGAATCGCGCCCCTTCACCTCCGCATCAAATTCCCTTTTGTCGTTCAGGATCACCTTGATTTTGTCGGCGCCTTCAACCACGTGATTGTTTGTCACGATATAGCCCGTTTCATCAATGATAAATCCGGACCCCAGGCTTCTCTGCTTGAATTCCTTCTGGTGACTGCCGCCAAAAAATTTTTCAAAAAAATCCTTGAAGCGTTCATCATTGCCGTAGGGATTTCCTTCAAATCCTCGAAACATCTGCGAAGCGCCGCCACCACTCCTCTCCGTTCGTATATTGACAACCGCGGGACTGTTCTTTTTTGCAAGCTCCGTAAAACTTTCAGGAGCCAACACTCCTTGACTCGACGCCGCCTGAACAACCGGCGCCGAAAACATTCCTGAAACAGCCGCAAATCCGAAAATCAGAACGGTCAAGAAAACCAGTGCTTTTATCCCTGAAAACCCAAAAAACTTCTTCCTTTCTTTCATGTTACTCTCCTTGTTAAAATGTGGCGTTGCCAATCAAAATCTTCCTCCTCAACCAAGATCACCGCCGGGAATCACCGATTTCACATCCTTCCTGGCTATCCATCCGCTCTCCCCCGTGCTTTCCTTAACCAACAAATAGTCCTTATATCTTTTCGCAATTCTGACCATCCTGCCATCCTTTATGGCGCTGGATTTGGAAGCGGTATCAAAAGGGGAAACCAAAAGGCTGGCGTCTTTGGCGGTGACAATGCCGCGGTCCATCCATTCATACTGTGACAGAACGCCGATCCCGCTCACAAGGGACAGACACAAAGCCGCGACAGACAAGACTCTTAGAACTCTGTTTCGTCCAGGCTTCCGATAGAGGCCTCTCAGGAGAAATATCAAACAAAACACCGTAAGAGACGCGCTTGCCAGCCAGGTCCATCCATTCAGATTAAGGAAATGAAAATAATGCTCCCACCCATCGGTGTTCTTTTCCATCAGACCGAAATCCTTTCGCGTCATGGCCAGATTTTTCTGGATATCAAGATTATCGGGATCCAGATAAAGGGCTCGTTCATAATAGAGCACCGCGTTGCCGATGTCTCTGGTATGATAATAAGCATTGGCCATGTTGTAAAGGAGCGACGACGAGATGCCTTCCTGTTCCATCACCTGCTGATAACAGGAGAGCGCCTTCTGATAATCTCCCTCCACATAAGCGCGGTTTCCCTGAGAGAAAAGGCCTTCTTTTTCGCCCGCGACGGCAATGGAGCAAACCGCCAGAATCAGAGCCGTTACTATAAATAGAATCTGCTTTTTCATATCTTCCTCCCATTATTCCGGGAATTTTCCGTCTGTTTTCCCCTCGACATCTTTTCCATCTCCCGAATGACCAGGTCTCTGCACTTTTGCAATTCTTCCGGGCTGAAAGACTGGCCCGAATAGGCCACCGCGTCGGCCGTTTCAAAGACGTGCCGGATCCCTTCCGCACTCCCCGACAAACGCCCCCTGATCTCCGCAAGAGTGATGCTCTCGGGAGAAACGGACCATATTTCTCCAAGTTTTTCCTGAGAGGCGGAGCGGCAGGCGTTGAAGAAACCAGGAACATCGTTTTCGTTCATGGCCCGGTTCATTTCCTTTATGGATTGGGCCACTTTGCGCCTGGCCTGCTTCTTCCGTTCCATATCCGGATCGCTGGATGCCTTCTTTTGCCTTCGCGTGAAAAACAGGCCGAAGAAAAACATCCCCAGAGGAATTCCCTGGCTCCCTAAAAACCACGGATTTTTTACAAGCGGCGTGATATCCGCCGCCACGGAACCCAGGCTTACCTGAATGGGCGCCAGTTCCGTAGACTCCTTTTTCGCCTCATTGGACGAACTGGAAGGAGGTACAGCAGATTCCCCTGTTGCCGGAAGATTAGGAACCGCCATGGAATAGGCGCTCCCCGGAACAATGTCCACCTTGATGGGGTTCGTTTTCAGCGTGACGTACTTTTCAGAACCTGTGTCGAAATAGCTGAACTGTACCGGAGGAATCTCCTTCATGGATGCGTCAAGGGGAATAACGGCCTGTTCAAAGGTCTTTTTTCCTTCATAGCCAGCGGAGTTTTCCGGCTTAAAAGATGTTGTGGGAGTATACATTTTCCATCCAGGAGACACATCCAGAGCAGGAGAGGATACCCGATCGAAATTCCCGACGCCCTCAACCGTCATGGCAATAGTAATGGGATCTCCCACCATGCCCTTTTTCGGGTTTGCGGAAGCGGACAGGGTAAATTGCCCCACGGCGCCACTGAAATGTTCCGGTTTTCCAAGCTTGGGCAGGGGCAATACCCGAATTTTCAGCCCGGGATTTGTTAAGGTGACATTTTCCTCCCTTGTTCGCCCAAAGACCCCGTTAAAGAAGTCATCATCAAACATGCTTTCGCCAAAAGGGACCCGGCCTCGCCGGGATCTATCCCGAATCAGGAGAGTAGCGTTCAGTTCCGCGTCGACACGGTGTTCCCCTTCCTTTACGGCGGAAATTGCCGTATACCAGGTCAGAACGGTGTACCCGACGCCGTCAATGATCTCTTCGGTCTGCTCCGGTTTCTTATCCGGATCCTGAAAAGCAAACGCGCTTCCTCTTAGCGTGGGAAGAGACCGCAGCGTGGCCCGCATGCCCTGTCGAAAATAGGCCCTGATTTCCATGGGAACCATCTCTCCTACATAGGAAAGCGCCTTTCGGGGGATCACTCTCAGAAACGCAGGCGCGTTTTCTTCTTCCCGAGTCAAATCACCGGATGGGGATGAGGTATTCCTTCCCTTTTGAGACATGGCAGGGGGCGGCAGGGCCTGGGAATGGGGACTCGAACCCCCTCCGCCAACCACCTTGAACCTCATGGGTTCGGTCTCCTGTACGCGACCATTGATGGCGACTTTTACCGGAGGGATAATGAACTCTCCCGAGTGTTCCGCCTGTATTTGAAACATATACGAAGTGGATGAAGATACCCGGCCGTTAATGGATCGATATTCACTGCTCTGACCCACGGGAAAAAACTGGAGACCGGAGACTCCCGGCACAACCGGTTGTCCTGCCTCTTCTCCTGAGATCCGGATGCTTAAGATCGCCCCTTCCCCCAATCGAACCTGTTTCGGCTCCAGACTAACGGATATGCTGCCGGAGTTGCTCTTTCCCTGGGCGCCTCCGGAGAAGAGAAACAGGATGCATGCCATGGGCAGTAATGTTGCCGCCGCTATCGTCACAGGTTTCCATCGCAAGGCCATAACGGCCATCTTCGGAAGGCCTCTCATCACCAATCCCTCCTTTCTTTTTCATTTGCAGCCTTGCCGACATCCTTGCCGTCCGCTGCCACAGGCATGGACTGATCTTCGCCTTTGAGGGAATCCAAAAGATTCCTGGCCTGTTCCTCGGACATCTGTCCGGGTCTGCGTCGTCTTTCCGATCCGGCGGGCGCAGGCGCCTCCCCGTTTGGATTCCTCGATTCGATCTTACCGTCCTTTCCAGAGGCCTTCCCGTCATTTTTGTCCTGAGGGGAATTCTTGGCCTGTTGAGAATTTTTCTCATTATTCGCCTGGTCCTGATTCTTTCCTTTCCGTGGTTCGGCTTTGTTTTGGGAATCGTTCTTTTGACCGGAAGAGGCCTGGTCTTTCCCCTTGTTTTCCTTGTCCTGGTTGGGATTTTTCGCCTGCTGGCCGTTTTTGTCTCCGTTCTGATTTTTATTATCTTTGTCCTGATTTGCGGACTGGTTTTTGTCCTTTCCGTCCTTGTTCTTATTCTGATCTTTGCTCTGATCCTTATTATCCTGTTTCTGCTGTTTCTTTAGCTCCTCCAGGCGCTTCTTTACAAAATCGCGATTGAAAGCGGCATCCTGATCTTTCGGATCCAGTTTTAACGCCCCTTCATAGGACTGAACGGCGTTTTCCCATTTCTGAATAGTATCCCGGGGATTGGATTTTTCCGTTCCCTGTCCCTGCCGGTAAAGGGCGTTCCCCATATTGTAATAGGCTTTGTTCTGAAGGGGGATATCCTTTCCGATCAATGCGGCCTGAAAGGCGCTCAGGGCCTGATCGTATTTTCCGCTCTTGTATGAGGCAGTACCCAGATTGAATTGAAGCTGAGGATCTTCGGGGGTCTTGGCGGCTTCCTCCCGGTACTGGCTTTCGGCCTTCGAATAGTCGCCTTTAAGATAGGCCTTTTCCGCCTTGGAGGGCGATGCATAAGCGGTTTTAAAACCCGGGAAGAGACTGAATCCAAGAACCAGCAAAGCAGCAACCTGAGCGCCTTTGGTTCCTTTGAGGATGCGCCGTTGCGCCGTCTTTATAATGGGCAGACCTCTTCGCACGATCTTCCTGTCTGAAAGACCGAACTCGACCAGCAAGAGAAGGAATGCCGCCAGCAGAGGCCATTCAAACCGTTCTATGGGAATTTTCTGTTTTCTTTCGGCCAGCTCCTGTTTAGGCACAAGGCTGAGTTTTTCCTGATAAATCGCCTCCAACCCTTCCGCCTGCTGCCCCAACGGCTCATATTGTCCTCCCGTTGCCCGGGCGATTTCCTGAAGCATTTTTTCGTCCAATCGCGATTTCACCACCTGCCCCTTTTCATCTTTTGCAAAAGTGACCCCTTTTCCGTTCTTCCGCAGAGGGATCAGTTCCCCGGCCGGGGTTCCAACTCCCACTGTATAAATGGTCAAACCGTTTTTTGCCGCCTCTTTGGCAGCCGACAGGGCCTCTCCTTCCAGATCCTCGCCATCCGTAACCAGGACCAGTATTTTGTGGTTGGCATTGTTGGAAAAGGCAAATTCCGCTTCCCGAATAGCACTGGCAAGATCGGTCCCCCCCCGCGGAATGATCTGTGTATCCAACGCCTGAAGGGATTGCGTGAATGCGTCATAATCCAGCGTCAAAGGGCACATGAGAAAGGCCGTTCCCGCAAAGGGAATGAGGCCCACCCTGTCTCCTTCGAGTTTGGAGACGAAATCCATGATTCCCAGCTTGCTTCGTTCCAGGCGATTAGGTTTGACATCCGTAGGCAGCATACTCTTGGATGTGTCCACCGCCATAAGGATGTCAATGCCTTTCCTTTTCACCTCTTTCCATTCAAAGCCGGCCTGCGGTCGGGCCAAAGCCACGAAAAGAGCAGCCACTGCCATCACGAGAAGAACTCTTTTGGTCTGTCTGCGGCCGTTGGAGACATTTTGAGTCAATTGTTCCAGCAGACGCCCTGACGCAAATTTTTGCAGTGCGATCTGGCCCTTCCTTTGAAAATGTACGAAGGCAAGGACTAAAACCGTGCAGGCGCCGACTCCCGCGACCAACCAGATGATATTTGCGAATTGCATTTGCTTTTTCCTTTCTTTATCGTTTCGATCCGCCGATTAGGCAGATTACAAAAATTCTGATCACGTCATCCGTCCTCTGACCTCCGTCCTCTGTCATCCGTCCTCTGTCATCCGACCTCTGTCATCCGTCCTCTGACCTCCGTCCTCTGACCTCCGTCCTCTGTCTTTAAGGCAATCTGCGAAACCTTGTCTGTCCCATGAACAACTCCAGCCCCAGAAAAAAGAGTACGGCAACGACGGCCCAGGGAAACATTTCGTTTCGATGTTCAAACTTCCTGATTTTCCTGGTGGTAGTCTCCAGTTTATTGATTTCCCCGTAGATCTTTTCCAGTGAACCCGTATCCGTTGCCCGGTAGTACTGGGCGCCGGTCATATGCGCTACTTTCCCGAGGGTTTCTTCATCAATATCCACCCTGGCCCGAACAATCTGACGGTTGCCGAACTGATCGGTCACGGGAACAGGCACTTCACCCCGTGAGCCGGCGCCAATGGTATAGATCTTTATGCCAAGGGCTTCCGC